>CALACF010000071.1 GCA_937890245.1 uncultured Flavobacteriales bacterium | reverse complement strand
TATTCTACCTGGGGTATCCCGTTGGGGATTGGCCCAAAGGGCATCGGAAGCCGCTGGAGTATGTCACGCGTTGGGTGGCGGATTGAACGCCGCGCAGAGTAAATTTGAGCGAAATGCGTTGGACGAATTGGTACACCCACCCGGGCGACACGCGCTACAGGGTTTTTTCTTTTGGTGCCTTGTTGCATGCCAATGAGTTTTCCGCCGATCTCGATGCCGCTGGTATCGAATACGAGCGACATGAGGAAGACGGCGAATTTTTGTTCGGGCTGCACCGCTCTTATTTCAAGGAAGCCCTGCGTTTGAATCATCTGTTGCATGCGCGGCACCGTTCGAACTTCATTCCCGATCGCAACTTTCGTTGGGCGCTTCTGGTTTTTACTGGCGCTGTGGTTGCGCTGGCGGTTTATGGTTTTTTGACGAGCTTATGAATCGTCCGTCCCTGATCGTACTGTTGCTGTCGGCGCTTGCCTGCTTTATGGGTGGTGCTTTGGGGCATGTGCGTGCTCAAGAATCGGGGACGGCCCGCAGTGGTTCTCCTTGGACGCTCGAGGTGCTGTACCGCACATCGTTGCCCATGTTCGATAGCGGGGAGCGGACGCCTGTGGAGGACGGGGGATTCCGTGTGAATTGGCTTGCGCCAGTGGTCACGGGATATGGTGTCCGGCTTCGCCGGCAGATTGGGCGGAACTGGCAATGTGCCTTCGGTCTGGTGCCGACGCGCCGACGCTACACAGCAGACATCAGCTGGACCATCGACAGCTTGGCTGGCCCATCGGCCACTCCGGATTTTGAAGCCCAACTCGATTGGGTCGTCGCCAGCTACGGCGTCCCGATCATTTTCCGCACGGAGGTGCCGCTTTCGGAAAAGGTCAAATTGGGGGCTGGCGGAGGTGTTAACTTTGAACTGTTCCCTTCTGATGCCTACACGTCAGGCTTCGATGCAGCGGACAGCGCCCAGTTCACTTACGACCAGTATACCCAGCGCGTGAGCTGGTTTCGCACAGCGATCGCGGTCGAATTGGGCTGTGTGTTTGAACTATCAGACGGCAGCGGATTTCATGTCGGAATTCAAGTCCAACGCGCCTTGGGCCGCTGGTTCCGCGCTGAAAGTTACGGACGACATGACGCCGAAATCTCACATGTGAAATCCTACTTGAACGGCCACCATTGGGGGCTGGACTTGCGATGGATTTTGCCTTAGATGCCGATTAGGACAACGCGCCAGGGCTTATCTCACTGCGTAGATGTGAAATGCCAAGCCCTCTGAACCCTTGTTGAATTGGCCTTCAATCACCACGTGGTTTCCGTCAAAATGTACGCGTACGGGGCATGAAACGGGCTGGCCTTTTCCCTCGATTTGGAGCTCGCCCATCGCGGCAAAATTTGCGCCACCTTCAGCAGATCGGATGGGATTCAAGGTCTTCAAGGAAAACTGGACACGCTGCGTGTCACGCTCCGCGTTGCGAATTTCGCCAACGAGCGTTGCCGCTTCAATACGGTTTTCAGTCACCGTGATGAGACCGTAAGTCACTGCAAAAGCATCCTTGCTGTCGACAGATTCATCAAAAAAGGCGATTGTCGATTTGGCCAAGTCTGCTTGATACCGCTCTGATTGGGCCTGCATATTTGGGAGAATAGCAAGCACACCGAAAGCGAGCAATAAGGTAGGAGCGAAGCGGATCATGGGGATAGAGGCGTTTTCAAGGTTGAACGGATTGCTCAGCCCAAGATAGAGCGCACAATCTTGGAAATTGTTCCGCCATCAGCTTGCCCCGTTAGTTTAGCAGAGACCATGCCCATCACGCGTCCCATGTCGGCCATCGAGCTCGCGCCCGTTTCGTCTATGACACCTTGCACCACCTTGCGTACATCGTCCTCGCCCAGGGGCTCGGGCAAATATGCCTTCAGAACATCGGCTTGGGCCTGCTCCTCCTCGGCAAGGTCTTCCCTCGCTTGGGTGCGGCACACCGCTATCGTCTCCTCTCGTTGCTTGAGCAATTTAGCGAGGATCCGCAGCGCGGTCTCATCTGAAATTTCACCACCAATCCCACCTCCGCCTGCGGCACTTAGCTCCAGCAGAAATTTTGATTTCACGTCCCGCAATACCGCCAGCTTTACCTTGTCTCGCGAACGCATGGCGTCCTTGATGTCAGCTCCAATCTGTTCTTCTATCCGCATATCAATCGACGTTATCGTGTAAAAACGGGTTGTTTGTACGAAGCTCTGGCCCGTTCTCGCCGTCATTCTCAACGGACAAGCGTGAGGCCGTACTCTCAGAACTGTGTGGCGTGTGAATCAAATTCACATTCCTGCGCTTGTATGCCGGCTCGCTCTCCAACTTGCTCAACCCAGTGGGCGTGCGTAGAACGTTGGTCGACTCCATGATGCGCTTCATGCGCGCTTCATTGAGCTTCTGAATATCTTCAGGCGAAACCGCCGGAATGGCTCCAGAAGCAGCGCCGGGATTGGCCACCACTTCGCCAGTCGAACCAGCAGTCGAACCAGCAGTCGAGCCGCCAGTCGAACCGCCAGTCGAACCAGCAGTCGCACCGCCAGCTTCATCCGCAGCGCCAACGGCACCCGCCATATCCTGCTCCTCAGTAAAGTTGATTCCATTCAGATCTTGAGGAAAGTGATTGGTCTCAACGTCATCGCTGATGTCGAAAATCTTATAGTCGCCAGCGAGATCTTCGCCGTCTTCATCGACCGGAACGCTGTCTTCTTCGCCGTCATCTTCGCTCTCATCCAACGCTTTCAATATCATCCCGTCATTCGGCATGCCATCATTCGGCATCGATGCGAAAAGATCGTGTGGCGTCGGTGCGATTCCTGGCTCATCTGCAGGATTGGTTACATCTTCACCTCCCATTTTTAGATGTACATCGTCGCTTTCCATACCGAAGGTTGCTCTTTCCGAG
>CALACF010000070.1 GCA_937890245.1 uncultured Flavobacteriales bacterium | reverse complement strand
TCCCTACCCACGCACTATCGAGTGACGTAAGACGCGTGATCCCAGCCGCTTTCAGCACCTGCCGGTGCCCTTCTAAAAAGTGATGGCAAGAATCCTGGTCCGCATCCGCTTGAAAGATGCGCAAGCGCACCTTTGACAAGACCCCAGCGGCGTCAATTTGTTCAAGCGGTATGCGCGACGGCGATGTGCTCATGGATATCGAAATGAAGGCGCTGATCGGCGATGGGGTCTCCCAACATCAATCGGCGAATAATATGTGCCGTAGCGCCGGACCCCATGGCCACGTCGCTGTACAGCTGAGGCCAGCTCACCAAGGTCTTCCCAACCTCCTCGAGCGAGCGGAGCGCAGGCTCCGAAGCTGCGCTCAAGTCCACAAATGCGTTGAGCATTTCTGGCGTCCAGGCCGAGGCTTCCAGCATTTCTTGGATTTTGTCCGCGTCAATCCGCCCGTGCAAATAATCCTGCTGTGCCTCGTCGTCGTAGCGCTCGACGTCAATCATGCCACGGTCATTCGTCTCCATGATCAGCGGGATGCGACGATCGCGGGCCGCAATGCGCAGCAGGGCCTTGGCCGATACAGCGTCGCAGGCGTCCACGACCAAATCCAGACCGTCCATAAATTCCGCCACCACACCCTCGTGGAAGCCATTGGAAAAAAGCTCCACGCGCAAATACGGGTCGACTTCAGCAATCCTCCGCGCAACCGTCTCCGCCTTGGGACGTCCCAAATCGCAAACCGATGCGGGAATTCGATTCAAGTTCGAAAGCTCAATCGTATCGGGATCGGCCAGTTTCAATCCGCCCACGATCCGTTCCATCGCCAGCGCCATGGCCGTGCTCTGCCCCACGGACAAACCGACCACGCCAACCGTCTTTCCACGCAACGCAGACTGTTCCTCGGGCGTAATCTTCAATGCATTGCGGTTTGTGCGCACCGCCACAAATTCCTCCTCCTCTAACAGCAACACCGCCTCAGCACGCCATGGATACCACACCCAAGTGCCGTAATTCCCCGTCGGGGAGGCGGCGCAACGCGCCTCCAAAAGCGCGGCTGCCAGCGCGGCTGAAACTGTCCGATCCGGCATATCACAACGGCACCAATCCATCCACTGTGCTGAGAATGACGTATCGATCGTTTCAATTTCTCGACCCGCCCGGAAATGTTCCCACGCCGAGCGTTCCACGGGTGAACTCATAACGAAGCACTTGAAATGGACGTTCACAGACATCGGGTCGGTCATGCATCGAATTTCACCCGTAGCGACAGGCGTTTGCTACCACCCATGCCCCGGTTATGCACATCCAGCGGTTGAGTCTGTCGCGGGCGATTTTTACCTCCGTCGATAATTGATGGAAAACTCGAAAAATTCATGCTTCAAAGCGCAACTTCTTGATGTCAACTTGCGTACGTCTAAGCACCATGCTCTTATCTAGCCCCACTTTCAGCGTCGAGTTGCTCCCCAACGCCATTGCGTATCGCCCCGAATTATTCAGCGGTCTCGACGCGATTTTGCCCCGCATCGACTGCTTGCTCGAAGATGTTTGGAACGGAGACAATGGCGCCGCCACTGAGATTTTGGTTACGGCCAATCTAGGGCAGGCTGCAGCAGACAGCCGCGCAGTGTTCTACGTCGGTCCGATAACCGACACGGAACAACTCGCCAAAATCATCGAGGACAAACCACATTTCCGCTTGGTGCCCATCCAGTACGACACGGCCCAGTGGCAGAAGAATTTTACGCGTTTCATCACGGAAATGCGCTGCGCACAGCGGGACCGCTACAGCCTAGACGCCTATCACAGCGCGGGAAATCTCGGCGCGGCTTAAAGCGCGCAGCTCAAAGCGCGCCAGCCTTCATTTTTTCGTAACCCCCCGCCAATGCATTGGCCATATCGCGGATCGCCACAAGCGACGCCTGCGTCTCGGGGCCCAGCTCCGTCCCCTTTAAGCGAAGCATAAGCCAACCATATAGCGCCGTCAACACACCCTCGACCTCGCTCCTGCCCGGCGCTCCACGCCGCTCCATTTCAGTCAAATGCGGGCTTGCCGATTCGTAAGCACGCTTGTATTCCGCGTCTTTGGTGACCTCTAGCAGCGTGCGATGTAGCACGACCAATTCCATCATCAACTCGTTGAGCTCAGAAATGTGTCCCGATTTTTCGAGCTTTTCAGCTTTCATTTTTGTGATCAAATCACCGAACCACGTGAGCTCAGATTCGAGGCGATCGCCGCCGTAGGCTGCCTGCAAATGCGCCCGCAATTGGCTTAAATCAAAGTTGATCGCCCGCGCCAAATCCTCCATCTGCCAGACGTACAAAATGTACTCCACCACATGCGCCCTGCGCTTTTCCTCTGCCGTATTCTTGTCTTCAATGCTCATATTGCTGGCGGTTTTGCCGATTCAAGTGACGTCTTGCGCGCCTCGGCCATTTTCAAAAAGATCTGCTCGACTTCGGGGACAAGTGCCCGCGCAAACGTTTCGATTTCTGCGATTGTCAACGTTTCTTGCGGAACGCGAAATGTCTGCTCGAGCGGCCCCCACGAAAATTGCACATGGTACTTTTCATTCCATTGTTGCACAACTGCGCGCATGGAGCGGTGGGGAATCTGAAGAAGGGTTCGCACGATTTGGCAAAAGTACTCCGACCGATTAAACCTACCACCGCATCTTCGCGTTCTCTCAGTTATGCCAATTCCATTGCGCCTTTCCAGCCTCTCTCCTTTCCGATTTGGCGGCTTGCTGCTCTTGATTTTTCTGCTTACCGTGGACCTGTCGGCACTTGCCCAAGGCGGTGAACGTGGCGGCAGTGGCGGTAACGGCGGCAGAGGCCGCGGCGGTGAACGGCCCAAAATCGGCCAGGTATTTGGCAAAGTTCGCGACGCTGAAACGGGCAAGGCGATCGCATTTGCGACAATCGCCGTCCTTTCGCCGAGCGACAGCAGCATTGTGGGCGGAGGCGTAACCGACAGCAATGGGCGGTTTGACATCCGTGAATTGCCCGTAGGGCGGCACATGGCCCGCGTCATGTTCATGGGGTACCACGACGAAATAATCGGCGATATCCGACTGAACCACAAGGGCGGGACCACCCAAGATTTGGGGACAATCCATCTGCAGCCTAATGTGCAGGCCCTCGAAGCCGCGGAGGTTGTGGCCCAGCAATCAAGCTTGGAATTGCTCATCGACCGGAAGGTCTTCCACGTGGGCAACGACTTGAATGCGGTGGGGTCGACCGCCACCGAACTCCTGAAAAATGTCCCATCAGTCGACGTAGACATCGATGGCAGTATTTCCTTGCGCGGCAGCAGCAATGTCACCATTTTGATAGACGGGCGGCCCAGCGGCTTGACGGGCTCTTCTAGCGAAGGGTTGTTATCCCAAATCCCCTCGAGCACCATCGACCGCATCGAGATCATCACGAACCCCTCTGCAAAATTCGATCCCGAGGGCATGGCCGGCATCTTGAATATCATACTGAAGAAGGACAAATTGCGCGGCATGAATGGCCAACTGGCAGTCACCGCGGGGACGGGAGGCAACCACAGCGGCTCGGTCAACGGCAATTGGCGCGGTTCCAAGTTCAACCTCACGGGCAACGTCGGCGCCAACCTGCGCGACGGACTGCGAACCAGCACATCGGAGCGGGACCAGTGGTTCGGAATCGGCGGTGACCTCGCCCCAGATTCGAGCTCCCATCTGTCCACCACAAGTATCGGCGACAACCTCCGTGCAGGGCTCAGTGGCCGGGTAGGATTGGACTATATGCACACCCCTTTCACCACCTGGAATATTGGCTACCGCGGCAACATATCGGATAACAGCGGCTTGGGCAACACGGCAAACTTGGAACTGTGGGACATCGCCCTCGCTCCCAACCAAATCGTGAACCAATTCACCGCCAGCAACAAAGCCAGCGAGAGCATCTCGAACACCTTCGACGCGGGTTACGAACGAAAATTCGGTTCAGACAGACACGTCTTGCGCATGACAGCTCGGCTTTCGCAAAGCCAGGGCATCAGTGAAGACTCGGTGTTCATGCAGACCTTCATGGGGCCATTGCAAGACAGCCTGAATATCCCGAGCGAATACGATTTTCCAAATAGTGCGGAACTCCTTTTGAATATCAACTCGAAAGACACAGAGGGATCCAACTTGAATCTACAAATCGACTACGAGCGGCCCCTTGCCAACGACGGAAAACTCGAGCTCGGCATGCGCTCCACAGTCCGCAGTTCACGCGAAGAATTCACTTACGCTCCGGGCCTTGACCCTGGATTTGGTACCGCTTTTCAGGATTTCAAGTATTCAGAAGACATCCACGCTGCTTACGGAACATGGGGACGAAAATTTGGCGCTGTCGGCCTGCAGCTCGGCGGACGCTTTGAGCAGGTCTTCACCCAGGCGGAGCTAAAAGGCGCAGACGGGACAGCCATCCGAGACTCGCTTTTCAACAACGACTACTTCAGCTTCTACCCCTCGGTCAACATGAACTACACGGTGGACGACCGAAATCAATGGCAACTCAGCTTCTCGCGCCGGGTGAACCGGCCGCGCGGACGCCAGGTCAACCCTTACATAGACAATTCCAATCCCCGCAGCATCCGAATTGGCAACCCCTACCTCCGTCCCGAATACACGCAAAGTGTCGAGGTAAATCATCAGCTCACCTCGCGCGCAATCACGCTCACCTCGGGTCTATTCTACAAGCACACCACCGATGTGATCCGCCGCTATCGCACCACCGACTCGCTCGGCGTAAGCACCAGCACATTTGAGAATATTGCCTCTCAAAAAAATTACGGAGCAGAAATGGTCGGCATGTGGCGGCCCTCTGACAGGTTCTCCTTCCGAGGAAACGCCAGCATTTACGTAGAGCGGGCCGACGGATCAAATCTCGAAGCTGACCTCGGCAGCGAAGGCGTCCGCATATCACTCGGCTACCAAGCGACAACACTGCTGCGGAAAGACTACAAGGTCCAAATCAACGGCAGTTTCATGGCGCCGTCCGCCCATCTGCAGGGGACCTTTGAGGGCTATTTCACGAACGACATCGCCGTCAGCCGGGATTTGTACGACGGAAAATTGCGCTGCTCCATCCGCGTCTCAGACCTGTTCAACACCCGCCAATGGGCCTACACATCGGAGGGCGAAAACTTCATTCTCGACTCCACCCACAAGCGCGAGTCCCGATTTCTCTACTTGAGCGCCAGCTGGAATTTCGGAAAAATGGACGCTGGAGGACGAGGAAAGCGCGGAAGCCGCGGAGGCGAAAGCCCAAGTGACGAAGGTGGCGGGATGGAATTCTAGGCTGAAAGCCCCTTCTCCTGGTACCCCGATTCTGCCCCCCGTTCAGCCCAATCCAGCGCTGCATCCTCGCGCCACGCCCTGCGTGGCACGAAAGGTTTCGGCACGAACAAGCCAGCGCCCAGCACCATAAGCGCCCGCAACACAGGATTGCGAAAACGAACAGATAAAGTCAACGGAACGGGCAATGCCCCAATCCCACTTTTGATTTCCAACGCGGTCCGCCCCATGATCACGCGGGACGCATCGCGCTGGATGCCCCAGCGAACGAACTCTACGAGCATGCGTTGGTATAGCCCCAGTTTCTTGTTGAACGAAGGCTCAAAGCCGACGAAATACGCTTCGATAGACCGCTCTCCAGTCGGCGTTTCTGCGGTACAAAACCCACAGTGAAAGCCCACCCAACGTCCTTCATAGCTGTGCGCAACCAAGCAAAAATCGTCCCCGTGCTCGCGCTTCAGCCGAGCAAAATCTGCCGGCGCCAGCCCGCCCATCACCAAACCCGCCCTGCCATAAACAGCGCAGTACAAGCCATACAGTACATCCGTCATCGCCTCCGCCTGTGCTGCATCCAGCGGAACGAGCTCCACCTGCGAACTGCGCTGCAGAATCGCCTTCACCTTCGTCCGCGCCTTCGTGCGCAGCGCATCCATCCAGTCTTCAATTCCATGCCAATCCTGCTTCAGCGGCAACACCATCACTGGATCAAAGGCAAGTTGTGCCCAGCCACGGCGCTGCAAATTACTCAGCTTCAAATCGGCGCCCGGCAGTTGGTCTTTTAGAATCCATGCAGAGGCGGACAAATCGGAACACAACTTATCTTTTCTGGCCAACGCCCGAAATGCAGCATCGATACGCAAGGCCGCATCAACTGCACTGAGGCCAGCCTCAAAAACGTGGGCGTGGGGACCACTGCCTAAGGATTGGCCTGCCACCCAGGCAGAGAAAGTAAAAGGCTTGCCGCCCGGATGCAACACCCTGTTAACTAGGCGCATGATCCATCCCAAATTCAAATGCCCGTCTGGCGAGCGGCTCTCGATACTGACGCGCTGAAAAACTGCCACCCCTGTCAGGCGATCAGGGAGAGCACCCGAGCCGGTGCCTTCGCTTGTCCAAACCGCCAGCCGTGTTTTCACCTTTGGATGGTCTTCCATCGCGCGCAAATACTGCGAACCCATGTACACAGAGCGCCCCGCAACCAACGCGTCCCACTCCGCAGCGCGGTCCTTGGGCACGCGATCCCACAAGAACGTGGGTTGATCAGAACTAAGGA
>CALACF010000069.1 GCA_937890245.1 uncultured Flavobacteriales bacterium | reverse complement strand
ACCGAGCATGAGTCCGCTTTTTGTTCTCAAGCCCGCTTGCTTCAAGCGGCGTAAAACTTCCAAACTTCGGTCGTAGCGGGCCTGGATGCGAACCGACTTGGTCAGGCGGCGGACGGTTTCGAGGTTGTGGCTCACCACTTCAGGCGCCACGTCGATGACGCGCTGTAAATGATCCCAATGCCCACCGAAATCAGGGATCAGCGTTTCCATCGTCGTATCGGGGCATTGCACCCGGATCGCGCGAACAGTCTGCGCCCAGATTTCAGAACCTCCGTCGGGCAAATCGTCGCGGTCCACCGAAGTGATGACGGCATGCTTGACGCCCATCAATGAAACAGATTTTGCGACGCGGCCAGGCTCAAAGACATCCACTTCCTCGGGGCGGCCTGTGTCCACATTACAAAAGCCGCAGGAGCGCGTGCAGATATTGCCCAGAATCATGAACGTGGCAGTGCCCTCACCCCAGCACTCACCCATGTTCGGGCAGTTTCCGCTCTCGCAAATGGTGTTCAGCTTGTGCTCCGAAACCAGGCCGCGCACCTCGCGGTACGCCTCGCCGGTCGGCAGTTTAACGCGCAGCCAAGATGGCTTTTTCACGCGCGGCAGCTTGTCTGGTGCTTTCGTCATCTGAGGTTGGATGCTGGATTCAAATCAAATTGGCCTAATTCACGAGCCACCCAACTCGCGCTGATGGCCCATATTCCACTGTGCAAATAACGTGAAGAAAAGCCGACTGTTCTGCTCAAATCGCTCGGCCATTATTGGCGCTGCAACGGGGTATGCGTCAAGATTCACACCGACAGAGATCATACGCAGGACTTCGCGTTGGCCGCCGTACTCAAAATCCAAGGCCAGTTGGGCAAATCCGCCAGGATGCACCGTCATTTCAAGCAAACCGTTGAGCCCGGAAGAGCGGCCATAGATGTTTACAATGCCATGATCCTCTGGATTGTAGCGCTCGGAAACGACGTAGTCGTAGGGAATGGTGGGGTAGCCTATTTCCAGGTAAACGGGTTTTACCAGGCCGACGACTGGACCGAACGCATACCGCCAGCCTAAGGCAACCGCTCCTTTGCGCAGCTTTCGCGTCTTAACAAACCGCTTACCCAGACCGATTCGGACGGCGTAAAAAGCGTTCACCTTTCCATAAACGTAGCTCCGCCCTTGGTCGTAAACTGGGTTGTAGCTCTTGACCTCCTTCTCGTGCTTGATGCTGACAATTTCGATCGACACGGTCCGAACTTTCGAAGCCCCCGCATATTTCCCAAACTGAAAATCTACCCCCATCCCGCGTGTATGTAAGGTCAGCCCGCCATCAATTCGATGCGTGAACAGGCGTTCTGCTCCCAACTCTTGGGCACTTAAACCAATTCCGAATTGGCCTAGCAAGAGGCACAACGCAAAAACTACGCGGCCGCAGAAAACTTTGAAACGGGATGTGGAATGCTCGAACATCACGGCGAAATTAGCGCCATGGAATATACCCTCGACTGGCCAGCTGCACTTCGGACGCGCGCGGTGCACGGCGGCAACGGCATTGAGCTCTTGACGGATGCCCCCACGGACAACCAGGGGCGCGGTGAATTCTACTCTCCGACTGACCTGGCGGCCGTTTCTCTGGCAAGCTGCATGATGACGATCATCGGAATCCGGGCGGACAGCCGGGGCATCGAAATCGCAGGCATGCAGTGCAAATGCGAGAAAAAAATGAGCGCCCAACCGCGGAGGATTGGGCGCATCAAAGTTGATTTAATCGTCGACCTTGGACCGGACACGTGTTCCGACGAAGACCGCGATTGGTTGCGCGCAGAGGGCTTGCAATGTCCGGTGGCGCTTTCGCTCCACCCCGACATTGATCAGCGCGTGAAAATCAGTTTTCAGTCTGCAATGTCGACACAGTCGTCGTGACTGAGAACGTCAATTGATTGACATTCTACAGTATCAACGCTATTATAAGCATCGCAATACGGGTATGAAACCGCGCATGAGGAAAGGCCGATGGCCAGGATTACGGCAAAAGCCGCTTGAATTTTCTTGTTCATGATGATGGGATGATGGGTGAACACTGCACACTTACGGGGCGACATGCAAAAGGTTACATTTTGGTGGCGACCATGGCTATTGTCTCGGCAGGGCTGGCAATTTTGCTGGCTGGCTGTGGCGGATCGGTGCGCGTCCTTGAGCAATCCTCTCGGCGGCCTTACGATTGGGAGAGTCACGCCATGCATCCGCGCGCGGTTTGGCATCAGTTTCACAACGACAGCCTGCGGTTCTTTCTGGAGCTCCCGCTCGCCGAGATGCTCTACACCCGCGAGGCCTCCTCGGACCCCTTCCGCTATTCGGCACACCTTGATTTAGCGATTGAGCCGCGCCTTGCCGACGGGCGCCGAGCGGGCGCGCCACATTACTACAACTGGGACTTTGGAGACACTGCTATCTCAGCGAAACCCCTGGACTGGCTACATTTTGACGTTCCGCTGTTGGGCGAATTGGGTGATCATGCCAATTTCTGGACGGCAACCTGGGTGCTGACTGACGAGAACCGCGACGTTGAGACCGGCGGTGAAGATTGGATCGAGGGGGGGGCGTCGCACGCTGTGCTGGCGTTCGAGCCTGAGACCGGGCGACCACTCTTTGATGCCACGATCACAATGGGGGAGCACGCAGCAATGCTGGTTCCGAGCACGACGGTGCAGCTGCAGACGGCAAATGAACTGGACGAGATTGGCAGCTTCAATCGTTGGCGACTCGACGGACTGGCGCCGGCGACCAAGTTGCCAGCGCCGCCCTATGTCCGGCGGCAGTTGAGTGCCTTAGCCTTCGCTGATTCGAGCCAGGCCGGCGTAGTATTGGCGGCCGAATACGCGGATGACAGTCTGCTGATTGCGGGAGCAAATTACGGCGGTTGGCCTGTCGTGCGGTGGACGGCTGCGGCCGGACCACAGCGCGTTCGGCATGCTGGAACCAACCTTCGGGCGGTGTTTGTGGGTCGGGCCGGGCATTTCCCCCAGGTGCGGGATGTGGACGAGCTGATTGCGTCTGCCAGATATATCGCTACGCGCCCAGAATTCAAATTGCTGGAAAATGCACCGCACCCCAAACTGGCGCTCGACAAGTTCTGGCTTGCGTGCGATCCGGATTCTGACGACGCACGCGCCCTGATTCGTACGTACTACAAGCGTGTGCGCGAGGCCAACACTTATTTCAGCGGCTTGCGCGACGGATGGCGCACCGACCGCGGACTCGTACACATCATCTTCGGGCCGCCTGGCAGGGTTCGACGCGGTGGCTCGTACGAAACCTGGATTTATGGCGACGAGACAAACATCAACGCCATCATCTTTCAATTTCGGCGTCGGTACCGCGGCGATGAGTTCAATGTATTCGAGCTTGACCGCAGTGTATCTTACCGGGCATCTTGGGACGCGCGGGTAAAAAACTGGCGCAATGGAAGGATCAATACCGACTGACAGTCAATTAATTGGCACAACATGAAGAAGCAGAACAAGGACCTAATTATCGGCTGGCATCCGGTGCAAGAAGCGCTTGATGCGGGCAAGGAATTGACGCGGGTGATGGTGCAGCGCGGAGCAGCCGACGAGCGTTTGCGGGAGGTGGTTCGGCAGCTGCATGCGCTGGATGTGCCAGTGCAGAAGGTTCCAAAGGAAAAGTTGGATCGGATGACGGGGCGGTCGCATCAGGGGATCATTGCGTTTGCCTCACCAATTGAGTATGTGCCACTGGACGAGATGATTGCGCGGACGTACGAACAGGGACTGGATCCCGTTTTGGTCGCCTTGGACGGGGTAACTGACGTGGGAAACCTGGGCGCCATCGCACGATCGGCCGAGTGTTTTGGGGCGACTGGACTGATTGTCGAGACGTCCGGTGGGGCGCCAGTGAACGCTGACGCAGTGCGGGCCTCTTCTGGGGCGCTGCTGCGATTGCCTGTGGCGCGGGTAACCGATTTGAAGCGGGCGCTGAAGTTTTTGGGCGAAAGTGGGTTAAATCTGGTGGCGCTGACTGAGAAGTCGGAGGTGGAATTGGCGGATTGCCGGCTTGCCTCGCCCTGTTGTATCGTGGCGGGCAGCGAGCACACGGGCATTTCGCACGGGGTCTGGAACATATGCCATGTTCACGCCCGCATCCCGATGACGGGCCACACGGGCTCGCTGAATGTTGGCGTTGCTACGGGGATCGCCCTGTACATGCGGCAGCAATCGAGCGAGTCTTGACGACACGCGGGACGGCGAGCGGGACGGCGAGCGGGACGGCACGCACTGCGTAATACGGACGAACGGGGGCCTTTTCCCGTTGAATTGCGTCGAATTCTCGACTAATAAAAATTAATTCGTCGAATATTATAATTGTTTCGTATATTCGTAGGACCTGTTCAATGGTTAATTCTTGCCATTGGTCAGCAAACTGACCGAAAAACGTTACATGACGATTGTTTGCTACGTTCGCTCACTGAACCATCCCACTTCGGGCATGGGAGGATTTTGCCCCACTCGCACCTGTGGTATGCTACTACGTTCCACCCTCTTCGCAGTCTTGACGATTGCTTCTCTTTCGGGGCACGCACAACAGTTCTCGATCGACACGTGCAGCCTTGGCTGTCCGCCGACCTTGGACTTTGCGCCCGCTGATCTCGATATTTCTTGTGATGCCGCGATGCCCGCATTTGACGCGGTGAGCGCTACAGCTTGCGCCGAATCTCCGGTGGAAGCTGAGATTGGCTTGGAGCTGACCAAGAGCAATGGCACATCATGTGCCGCTGAGACCGCGTTCGGCCAGGGCGACGACTGGGCTTTGTGGTTTGCCGGTTTTGAGGCGCAGGGCTACGGTGCCAGTGATAATTTTATTCCATCTGATGGGGGATTGGTCTTTGAACAATATGCCAATGGGACCGCGCTACTTTCTGGAGAAGTGCGGAATAACGTAAACCCAGCGCAGGGATTTGAGGTTCGAATTTTCCTCCAGTTTGGGCAGGATTTTGACGCGTGGACGGCGCAAGGGCGACTTTATAAAGACGACTTGGGGACGATGAACTACCCAGATTGGACGTATTACGAGATGGTGGACACGCTGTCACACTTGATCGGTTTGGATGACATGGCCGGCGACGTGCTGTACTTGGATCACATGCCAGTGCACCGTTTGTTTGGATTCCAAGTGGGCGAAGGGGCAAACAACCGCAACGTAAACCACGGTGTAAGTGGTTGGTTCTGGTACCGGGGCGTGATTGGTGGCCAAGCGGTCAATGGAACGGGGGACGTAAATGCAGATTTGACGGGATGCGCGCCTTTGGGCGTGGCGTGCCCGGTGGTTGAGCGGACGCAGCGCGTGCGATTTTCGCGCGGAAGCTGTGGGCATGATTATGCGGTGCAAACAATCGACCGTGTCGATATGTCTGCGCCTGTTTTTGATGTAGTGCCTCCCTTGGTGGTGACGAGCTGCTCGAGCTTGCCGGCTGTCCAGGATTTGGCTGACTTTGTTGTGAGTGACGACTGCTCTGGAGTGGGAGAAATTTCGCTTGAATACGTCGGAGACTCCGTGATTGGAGAACCCTGCAATCAGATCTTGTACCGCACTTGGCGGGCCACGGACGCCTGTGGAAATGTCGCGGACTCAGTTCAGGTGGCGGCCATTATTGACACAGTGGGACCTGTGATTTCAGGGGTTCCTTCTGACGTACAGCTCGACTGCGGCGATGCATTGCCGACAGATATGCCCACGGCCTTGGATGCATGTTCTGAAAATGTCAATTTAACCCTGACTATCGATTCGATCCCGGGTGACTGCGACGGCGAGCTATTGGTCATCCGCACCTTCACAGCAACAGACGACTGCGGCAACAGCTCAACCGCGAGCCAAACCTTGACGGTGGTCGACCAAACTGCGCCCGAATTCTCCTCGGTCCCAGCCGACACGACGATCGGCTGCGGCGCCGCTTTGCCTAGCGACATGGCAGAAGCCATGGACTTCTGCAGCGACGTTTCAATGACGAGCGCTGTGGATTCAGTGGCCGGCAATTGCGATGGCGCCTGGATTTTAACGCGCACCTTCACAGCGACGGACGCTTGCGGCAATAGCTCGAGTGCCCAACAAACCGTGACGGTAATCGACCAAACTGCGCCCGAATTCTCCTCGGTCCCAGCCGACACGACGATCGGATGTGGCGCCGCTTTGCCCGGCGATATGGCAGAAGCCGTGGACATCTGCAGCGACGTTTCAATGACGAGTGTTGTCGATTCAGTGGCCGGCGATTGTGATGGCGCCTGGATTATAACGCGCACCTTCACAGCAACGGACGCCTGCGGCAACAGCTCAAGTGCCCAACAAACCGTGTCGGTCATTGACACCGTCGCGCCGGTATTCGAAGATTTCCAAGCCCTGGTTTCAGTTCCCTGCGGAACGGAAGACAGCTTGATGGCAGTGGCCAACGACGCATGTGGCCCCGTCATCGACATCACGTGGGTCGACGCCGTTGCTGATACGGGATGTGTGCTCCCCATCGGTGCATGGACGCGGACTTACACGGCGACTGATGCCTGTGGCAACAGCGCAAGCATGGACCAACTTGTGGTGCTGACTGACGACGAAAGCCCTACGTTCAGCTTTGTCCCAGCCGACACGACGATCGGCTGCGGCGCCGCTTTGCCCAGCGACATGGCAGCAGCCTTGGACATGTGCAGCGACGTTTCAATGACGAGCGCTGTGGATTCAGTGGCCGGCAATTGCGATGGCGCCTGGATTTTAACGCGCACCTTCACAGCAACGGACGCCTGCGGCAACAGCTCAAGTGCCCAACAAACCGTGTCGGTCATTGACACCGTCGCGCCGGTATTCGAAGATTTCCAAGCCCTGGTTTCAGTTCCCTGCGGAACGGAAGACAGCTTGATGGCAGTGGCCAACGACGCATGTGGCCCCGTCATCGACATCACGTGGGTCGACGCCGTTGCTGATACGGGATGTGTGCTCCCCATCGGTGCATGGACGCGGACTTACACGGCGACTGATGCCTGTGGCAACAGCGCAAGCATGGACCAACTCGTGATGCTGACTGACGACGAAAGCCCAACTTTCAGCTCTGTGCCAGCCGACACTGTCATTGCGTGCGGCCAGGAACTGCCCGAGGAATTTGCTACGGCCGAGGACAATTGTTCGGGCGCCACGGTAGCACTCGAGATTATCAGCACGCCCGACTCGTGTGACGGCGCCCTGATCGTCGAGCGAATTTTCACGGCAACCGACAATTGTGGCAACCAGGCGATCGCCGTTCAAATCGTGCACGTTACCGACACTGTGGCACCGACATTTGAATGGGTACCAACCGACACGACCATCGCATGTATGGCCGCTCTTCCTACGGACAGCGCCCTGGCGATGGACATTTGTTCTGGAGTCGAACTCGTGATTGCGATCGACTCGCTACAGGGCGACTGCCCCTCGGAATGGATGGTCACCCGGACGTTTACGGCAACCGACGCTTGCGGCAACAGCGCGAGCTCTCAGCAAGTCGTCAGCATTATCGATACCGTGGCGCCCGTATTCGACCTGGCGAGCTTGCCGGCCGACACGTTATTGGACTGCGCATCAGACATCCCGACCTGCGAAAACTATGCGGTGTTCGCCACCGACGACTGCGGCACGGCCGCCGTGAACTGTTCGAGCGAAACGACGCCAGGTGCCTGCATTGGAGATTACACAACTGTCTTAACCTTCACAGCCACAGATGTGTGCGGCAACCAATCGGCCTACAACATGACCATCACGGTGGTTGACGTTACGGCGCCCGTCTGCACGGTCTGCCCCGCCGACACGACGGTCAGCTGCGAAGCGGTCCCCGATCCAGCCGACCCTGCGACCTTCACGGTGGAAGAGGACTGTGGCACGATCGAAATCGAGCTCGTGCAGAATGACACGACTGGCACCCCTTGTGACTACTACGTTACGCGCGTCTGGACCTTCACTGACGACTGCGGCAACACAAGCGATCACACCCAGACCTTGACGGTCGAAGACTTGACGCCGCCCCAGATTCCAGCCGGCCTGCCTTCACTTGATTACGACTGCACGTTTGAGGTGCCGCGCGATACATTGGCCATCGTAGACACCCTCGTCTACTCGGACAATTGCACGGACTTTACGGATATCATGGTCAGCTACGAAGACCTCGTGGTCAGCGGCGATTCAACCAGCAACGAATTCGTTCTCGAGCGTATTTGGACCTACACGGACCAATGCGGAAACGTATCCATGACCACCCAGGAAATCGTGGTGGATGAGCCCGATGCCAACCCCGAACTGCCCTCAGGCCTTACGCCCAACGGAGATGGTTTCAACGACACGTATTACATCGCCGAGATTGGACCCGACCCGATCCATCCGCCCTGTTATTGGGCTGACAACGTGTTCACCGTATTCAACCGCTGGGGCAGCTTGATTTTGGAGGCGCCCGGTTATCGCAACAACTGGGAAGGCCGCACAGAACTTGGACAGGACGGAGATGCCCTGCCCGATGGAACGTATTACGTGGTATTCCAAGTGGGACTGCGTGAGTTTGCCACCTTCGTTGACGTCCGTACGCAATAAGAACTGCTATGAAACTGCTGAAAAACATATTACTTCTGCTCGCCTTGGGCTCCGGCCTGACCGCCATGGGGCAGCAGGACGTGATGATCAGTCAGTACCTTTTCAATGGGTTGCTGATCAATCCGGCCTACGCCGGGTCGCATCCGTACACCTCGACGAGCGTGCTGCACCGAAGCCAATGGGCGCAGTTTGAAGGCGCCCCAACGACGAGTGTTTTGGCGCTCGACGGCGCGATGCGCAATGGCTCGCTCGGCCTGGGAATGCTCGTGTTTCACGAGGAGGTAGTTGGACGAGCAATTCCAATTATTG
>CALACF010000068.1 GCA_937890245.1 uncultured Flavobacteriales bacterium | reverse complement strand
TCATGAACAAGATGGCCATCATCACGCCCTCGGGATAGGCCGGGTTGACGACGCGAATGAGGATGGAGAGGAAACCCGCAAGAAATCCATAAAGCCACATGCCCCGACGCGTCTGGGCTGCGGTTACAGGGTCAGTGGCCATAAATACAGCACCAAACAAGAATCCTCCTAGTGCGATCTGGTGCACCGGCGGCAGGGTCATGTAAGCGTTGAATCCCATGAGGTTGAACAGAAAGCCCATCACAAGGCCACCCACTAGAAAGCTCGAAATAATCCGCAAATTCGCGATGCCGGTGACAATCAAAATAAGCGCGCCGATGCCGATGGCGATGGCCGATGTTTCGCCGACAGAACCTGGAATCGTTCCGACCAAGCAGCTCCACAAATCATAGGCTCCGCCTGAGGCAAAGAGCGACATGATGGATTGCGATGCCGCCTCGGCAGCAGGTGCGCCGACGGTGTTGGCCAGTTCGCCGAGCGCCGTTGCGCCTGTTGTGCCGTCAACCAATGCGCCAGCCCCTTTGGAGGCGGCCACGTCCGTGATCCAAATCTCGCCAGACATTTGTTTGGGATATGAAAAGAACAGGAAGGCGCGGGCCGTCAAGGCCACGTTCAAGATGTTCATCCCGGTGCCACCAAAGACTTCCTTGGCGACGATCACCGCGAAAATTGTAGCCATTGCGACCATCCAAAGCGGGACGTCCACGGGCATAATGAGCGGAATGAGCATGCCGCTGACAAGAAATCCCTCGTGGATTCCGTGGCCGCGGGAAGCTGCAAAAATGAACTCCACCGTCAAGCCAGCGCCGTAACTCACAATGATCAGTGGGATCACCTTGAAGGCACCAACGGTTAGCTTGGCTAGCAAGTCAGCGTCTTGGCCGATGCTGAGGTAGTACTGATGTCCAATGTTCCACGTACCGAAGAGTAGCGCGGGGACCAAGGCGATGATCACGGCGAACATCGTCCGCTTCAGGTCGATGCCATCGCGGATGTGCGAGCCAGTCTTGGTCGTGCGGCCGGGAGTGAAAAGGAAAGTCTCCAATGCGTCATACACGACGTGGAACTGCTTGAGATTTCCGCCCTCTACAAAATGCGGTTGGATCCGCTTTTCGATGAATTGATGCAATGCCTTCATATCGCTTTATCCTAATTCTTGCATCATCGTGTCCAAGCCATCTCGGACCGTTTGCTGCGCGTCAATTTTCGAAGTGCAGACGTAATCGCATAGAGCAAAATCCTCTGGGGCCACCTCGTAAATGCCCAGTTGCTCCATGCGGTCGAGGTCGCCCACAATGATGGACTTGACCAGATGCACTGGGTAGATATCGAATGGGAAGACCGACTCGTATTGGCCGCTCACAACGAAAGCCCGCTCCTCGCCGTTGAGGTTCGTGTTCAGGTCGAATTTTGCCGACTTGGGCATGAGCCACGTAGGAAAGGTGCGCGAGGCGCTGAACTTGTCAAAGCCCAATCCCAGCCAGCCTTTCGTTAAGAAAAACTGCGACTCGTCCCCTTCGGGAATGCAAGTAATCTGGTGGTGGTAAGCGCCGAGGGCATCTTCACCCTTGCGGGCTGTACCTGTGAGCACATTGCCACTGATGACACGGCTGCCGTTCAGCTCCACACGTCCTGCGATGAGGTCGTCGATGGACGTTCCAGCGGTGCACCGAAGCAAGGCCGTTTGAGCGCGTGAGCCGGTCAATGCGACCGTGCGCTGGTTGACGTACGTCCCGCTGCTGAGCGAAGCGCCGAGGTTGGCCACGTCTTGCATGGCGATTGTCCACACCGATTCGCCGGCGTTGACCGGAGCGATGTGGTGGATGTGTACGCCGACGTTGCCCGCGGGGTGTGGGCCGCTGAAGACGGTGGCATCCACGTTTTTCACGCCTTGGAAGGTCGTGTCCTTCGGCGCTGTGCCGAGCTGAACCTGGCGACCTTTTGGAGCACAGCCATTCAAGAAGTCGATGCCCGCCTGGAAATCTTCCATGCGGCCTTCGAGCTGTTGGGCAGCAGATGGGGCGAGTGGCGCAGAATCAAATCCGCTGACAAAAATGTCGCGAACCGCACAGTCTGGAGCGGGTACAACGTCAAAGGGGCGCTGGCGAAGCATGGGCCATAGGCCGCCCTCGAGCATGGCCTGACGCACCTGGGCGCCCGAGGCCGAACCCGGCTTCAATGCTGTAAGCGAACGATTTCCGCCTGCTGAATCGACCTGAACTTCCACGCGCAAAATGCGGCGTTTCGCACCGCGAACGGGCTCGAGCACCGTGCCCGCCACAGGCGAGACGTACTTGACGTCGGGGTTGTTCTTGTCGTAAAAGAGAACGTCGCCGCATTGAACAACGTCGCCCGCCTTGGCGGACATTTTGGGCGTAAGGCCCGCGTAATCAGAAGGATGAATAGCAACTTTGGCGCCGAGAGCGACCGTGGTGGTCGCGCCGCTGGCAGTGCCTTTGAGTCGGATATTCAACCCACTTCGAATCCGGATGGTATGAGACATAGCAAGGCCTAAAGGCCGTGGTTTTCGGGGCGCAAATGTACATACAGAAATGCCGTGTGCACCTGCTCGTTAACGCCTTTTCCCAATCTTGCCAACATCACCGTGTAAAAAGCGCTATCTAACCGAACTTGCGTCGGCATGCATTCCGGAATAAAACAGCAGATCTTCAGTTTACTCTTACTCCTCGGCATTGCGTTCAGCGCGCAGACCCAAGCCCCTTGGCCACTCGCCTGGGACAAGCAGGTTCCGGTGGCGTACACGGCGTCCGAAATGGGAGCGGTACGCCTCCACCCCGACGGCGCTCCTTTGGCGGGACCTTATTATGAGCTGGGCGGTGCAGCAGATTTGGTCTTGCACTTCGATGACCTTGAGGGTGGCTATCCCAATTACACCTACACACTGCGACACTGTGATCGCTTCTGGTACCCCTCCGATTTTGACGTCCGCGATTATCTGAGCGGTTGGGGCGATGCGACCGTAGAAGAGGTGAACGCCTCGTTCAG
>CALACF010000067.1 GCA_937890245.1 uncultured Flavobacteriales bacterium | reverse complement strand
TTACCAAGGCGCTTGTCGTTCCGAACGACCGGATTGTGAGCGGACCGATGTACATCCAGCTCGGCAAGATTCCGTTGCCGATCGGCCTCCCGTTTTTCTGGTTTCCGCAGAAGCAGGAGGAGTCGGCTGGCATTCTATTTCCCAGCTTTGGCAACGGCCGGCAGCTCGGATACTTCCTCAAGGACCTGGGGTGGTACCAGCCGCTGGGCCCGAATTGGGATGCCCGCGTGCAGGGTGATATTTATTCGCGCGGCAGCTGGTCGCTGCGGGGCGCCACCGCCTACAGCTATAAGTACCGCTTCTCGGGCGCCCTGTCTTTGTCGCGCTCCACCATCATCAACGGTCTGCCGGGCGATCCGGGCTGGTCGCGCTCGCGTGAGTTTTTCGTTCGCTGGAACCACAACCAAGACGCCCGCGCCCGCCCCAACGGCCGCTTCTCAGCAAATGTCAACGCCGGCACCTCCGGCAATTTCCGCAACTCGCTTTCCACATCCCAAGAGGACTTCGTGTCGAACACCTTCTCGTCGAGCATCCAATACAACGCAAAAATCCCAGGCAAGCCCGTCAACGTCGCTGTCTCAGCCCGCCACAATCAAAACAGCCAGACCGGCAATATTTCGCTCGTCCTGCCGGCCTTGGGCATCAATGTCTCCCGATTCGAGCTTCCCGTCTCGAAATACCTCCGCCCGAATGCCCTCGGGAAAAAGTGGTTCGATCGCATCGGTATTACTTACGCTACCCAAGCCGAACAGCGCATTGAAGGGCCGGATTCCACATTTTTCGAGGGCGGCCTCGAGGGCCTCATGAACCGGGCCACCTCAGGCGTGCGACACACCGCTTCGGCGAGCACCCAATGGCAGATGGGCTTTGTGTCGATCACACCGAGTGCAAATTACAAGGGCTACTGGAACTTCGCGGCGCTCGACCGCCAGGCCATCGTCGCGGGCCCGGATTCGGTCGTGCTGGCCACTGATACGCTCTCGGGTTTTTATGCCGATGGGGATTGGAATATGTCCATCAACGCATCGACGCGCTTGTACGGGCTGTTTAATTTCTCGGGCGAAGGTCGCTTGCAGGCCATTCGCCACGTGCTGTCGCCTTCGATCGGATTCAGCTACAATCCCGCCTACGAGCGCACGGTCGATGTCATGTACGAGGAGGACCTGTTGGACAGCTACAATCCTTATTCCCTGGGCGTCTATACCCCCGGAGACATCAATGCCCGTGGTGCTTTGACCTTTGGTTTGGGCAACAACTTAGAAATGAAGGTCCGGGAACGCGGCGGTGAAGACGGCGAACCCGGTGCCCTAAAAAAGGTCCGTATTATCGACAATTTGCAGCTGAATACGAGCCACAATTTCCAGGCTGATTCCCTGCGCTGGGCCGATATCCGCGCCAATGGATTCTCTACAATTGCCGGCCGATACCGCATCAACTTCGGCTCGACCCACTCCCTTTATGCCCGGAATTCTGATGGCCAATCAATCGACGCTTTTCTCCTCAAAGACGGATCGGGCATCGCTCGCCTCAAAACGGCGAACGCCTCGCTCAACGCCAGCTGGTCTGGAAAACAGGGCGGCGCCCCGTGGAATGCCAGTGCGGGCTACTCTTTGCGCTTGACGCGTCGTTGGGATTCAGCGTTGCAGGCCGACACTTCAGACGTCACGCAGGGCATCCGCTTCGACGGCGCCGTTACCCTCGCTGAGAAGTGGAAAATCAAAGTCAACTCGGGCTATGATTTCAACGCAATGGATTGGGCTCCCACGCAGATCAACCTGTATTGGGACCTGCACTGCTGGGAGTTTTCTGCCAATTGGATTCCGTCCGGCCTCATGCAATCCATCCAAATCCGCCTGGCAATCAAGGCCTCGATGCTCCGCGACGTGAAGCTCGAAAAACGCTTCGATGGCCTCGGCCTGATGCGCTAGTGCTGCAGGCTCCCGAGCCAGCGTTTCAACATCCCGCGCCCATCAGGCGTCAGCACGCTCTCGGGATGAAACTG
Source organism: uncultured Flavobacteriales bacterium (assembly GCA_937890245.1). Lineage (GTDB taxonomy): Bacteria > Bacteroidota > Bacteroidia > Flavobacteriales_D > Sanyastnellaceae > UBA8752. Next base: position 3,429 of record CALACF010000067.1, on the reverse strand, counting down.
CACCCCAGTAATGGGTAGCGATTTGTGGCGCATGGCCACGATCATGTTTTCCCCCCGCGCGGTCACTTCAAAAACCTCAGGCCAATCTTTCTCGTCTGCAACCCAACTGTGGTAATGGCCCACGACTATTTCCTGCGATTCGCCCAGCAATTGGCATGGAGCCACACGTCTCAGCGGTCGCGCAACGCCGTGCAGCGGCTGATCCAGATTGCGGAGCCGCCCGCCGAAATGTTCGATGAGGGCTTGCATCCCCAGGCACACGCCCAGCACGGGCAACTTCCCCCGAACGCACCACGCAATGACGAGTCTCAGCTGTGGATGCTCGTCAGGCAATCCGGGGCCAGGTGAAAGGACAACGCCGTCAAAGTCGGCTCGACTCATTGCGCCCAAGGCTCCAGTTTTTGCCAGGCCTTGTGTAGGCATTGTCGTGACTTCGGCTCCGAAGCGTTCCAAATCGTGCGCGAGATTCCACGTGAACGAATCGCGGTTGTCTAGGAGTAAAATGCGCATATTGCGCGCAAATTACGAATTTCATGTCCCGCGCCATCGCCAGTTATTCACCCATTCTTCGCGCTCCGGCCGGAACCACCTTGTACGTCAGCGGCCAGATCCCACTTTTGCCCAGCGGCGACCTGCTTTCCGCCACGTTAACTGATGAGGTGAATTTGGTTCTGGCCAATCTCGAAGCGGTCCTCGCCACCGAATCCGCCACCTTGGCTGACGTCGTCAAGACCTCTGTGTTCTTGATCGACCCCGCCAATTACTTGGAAATGGACACCGCCTACCGTGCGCGGTTCGGGGATCCCTTGCCGGCCCGAGAGGCGGTGATTGTCGCCGGACTCCCCATGGGCGCCCGCGTAGAAATTTCTGCTATCGCAGTTGTGAGCTGAGCCAGTTCAGTTGCCCAGCTGCAGCTCAGTTACGAAGCGCGTCCATCTCGGCCTGAAAAGTCTCCTTGAACTTCTCGTAGTTGTACTCTGCCTTGATGCGCTCGTCCTCTGAAAGCTTCTCGTTGTACTTCGACGCGACCTTCTCTCCGCTGAGCTCAATGCCGATGTAGCTGACGTAGATTCCGTTCTCACGCTGGGTCAATTTCTCGCATATCGTGACCGCCCCGCGGAGCTCCTGGTCGACCACCGAACGGGCCATCTCATTGAAGGTTTCTGTCGCCTCCTCTGTGTTGTTGAACTCTGTGGAGTTCACGTAGTTATCGGTGACTGCTTTGAGTGTTACTGAAACCATTCGGGCGAGTCGGCCTTCCGCGTTTGAACGCGATTTTTTCTTGGCAATTTCGCGGTCCATGCTCTCGCCTGTCGCACGCGCCCGGAAGGTCTTCTTGTCAGAAGTATAGTCGTCTCCGGTGCAGTACTCGACGATTTCAACTTCGCCTACTGGCTTGACGACGTCTTTGGATTTTTTACAGCCTATCACTGAAAATGTGAGGGTGGCCATCAGGGCGACGGCGAGGGAAGATTTAATTGTCATGGGGTCTAAATGTAATACGGGCTTTTCCAATACCGTGCCAAAAAATTATTTGTAGTGTTGGTGTCGGCTGGAGCCTTGGCTAAATGGCAGCGTAAGATGCGTACCTCCCCGCAAATCAATGCAAGGCCCGGAGCAAGTCGCGCATGGGAGCGTCTCCGAGTTGCTCGCCGAGGTTTAAGATGGCCTCAGTCCGCGCGGAGGCTGGGTCGAGCTGGATGCCTTTGAGCTGAGGAATGCTGTGCTCGTATATGATGTGGCCGCTTTGGCGGCGGGCGACGATTTGCCCGCTGGCCCAAGCGGTGTGGAAGCCGCGGCTGACAGACCCTGCGCGCACTTCGACTTCTAGCGTGATGATCACGTCGGCATCAACTTCTGTGTCCGATAGCCCGTGGCCACCCGTGCTCAGTGCCATGCGAAATGCGCCACGCAGAGCGGATTGGGAGCAGTCGACAAAGACGATTGGCAGTTCGACGGCCAAGGGCAGGGCCAAGGTCGGTGCGACGACACCATCGAGGATGGCGCCCCAAGCCTTCAGCCCGCTCTGTTCGATGAGGCGTGGCAGATCAATTTCGACACGGACCATGTCGTCGGGCCGCTCGACTTCGACATCGGCGATCAGCGCTACGACCATTCCCTGGTCGTCGGTGAATTCGGTGGCCTGCTTGAAATACGTGCCGTTGTGGTAACGATAGCGCAAAGGGACGTTGCCTACGGGGCCCAACGCACGGCCGGGCTCGCCGGCAGCGCGCTCCCGCTTCACCTTGAGTGCGAGTGGGAAGGAGAAACTGTTCTGGGTTGAGAGTGTGATGCTTTGGACCGGGGTGGTGAGCAGGAGATCTGAGACGGCCGTGCGGAGCGCGCGTACCAACTCGCGGTCGAGCTTGATGACCTCGCCGAGGAAGGGCTCGAGGGCCCGGAGCCCGTCGCCATAATGGGAGAGCGCCAAGGGGAGTCGGCCGCCTTCCAAGGCGCTGTTGCCGGCGGTGAGCTGGGCCTGGCCTTCGTCGAGGGCGGCAGATTTGAGGGCGGCGCGGCGGGTGGCGTGTTCGGTTTTGCTGAGCCTGTAGTATACGTGGACCGTGGCGCCGTCATCGTAGCTGTCTACGAGTTGGTATCCTTCGAGGTGGGCCTCGCTGGAGCTGCGGATCGAGTGCTGAAATCGCTCGTCAATGACGCCGTTCTTTGAGAGGCTTTCTAGCAGGGACTCACTTTCTACGCGAACTGAAATCTCTGAGGCGAGGTCGGCCACGGCGCGTTCTTTTGCTGAGCGCAGGGCGGCGCCTGGCTCACTGGCTGACTTGTGTGCTGATCCGATGCCTACGTATTGGCCTTGTATGATGGGGCGGTCCGTGGTCCAGCTGGGCGCGGGCTCGACAGTGTTTTTGGAGGCGCTGCAGCCGGTCAACGTGAAAGCGCTCAACGTGAGGACGCTCATTAAGATGGTAGCGGCAAGTAAAGCTGGGCTTCTTAGTGGGCAGATCATTCGACGTGCGTGCTTAGGAATTGTTCAACTTTTCGAGCAGCGAGACGCGATGCGCGGGCCATGAGGTCGGAGCGCAACGTGGCCTCCGTAGATAGGTTCTGGTTGCTATTGAGGAGCTGGCGCATGCTGTGCCTTCCGCCAGTCCATACCTCGCCATTGGTGCGTGCGGGGAAGAGCTTATTGGTGGGGTATTGAGAGCGGGCGTAGGACACATCGTCGGAGGCCTCGACGGTTTCGACTTGGTTGAATAGAATGGCGCCCGTTTCGAGCGAAACAAGGGTGATGTTGAACTTTAGGTAGGCTGCTCTTGACTGCTGGTATGTAACATAATGAGCGTCAGTATATGAAATTTCCGTTACCTTTGTTCCGTCTTCCTGTTCGATGACTTTTTTGTGCTGGACGAAGGCCTTTTTTCGGCTCTTGCGAAGCTCGGATGTTTCGACTGAGAAGGCCATGATGCT
>CALACF010000066.1 GCA_937890245.1 uncultured Flavobacteriales bacterium | reverse complement strand
AAGAAGCACCTGCCCCGGGCATCGATGAAAAAGCTCGCGCCGAACTGCTGCAACGCTGCGTCGATGTCTGCATCGAAACGGATCTTCGCGCTTCGGTGGCCAGCGATGACTTGGTCGACACCATCGATTACTGCGCAGTGCACAGCATCACGGCCGCAGAAATGGCCATTCGATCCAAGCTCATCGAGCACGTAGGCGGGCGCATCGCAGCAAGCTTGCGCAAGGCCTTGCCATCCGCTGAGCGCATCGAGGTGAAAGTGACCAAGTACGCGCCGCCCATCGGCGGAGACGTGGCGGAAGTTGCGATTGTGGTCGAGGGTTAGTTCGAGCTCGCGACTCAAATCTGCATTTCTGGCACCTCCGCCGGCACCACGAGATCGCCAGCTGTAGCTGCTTGAATATCCTGAACTGAAACACCCGGCGCCCGTTCGACCAGATGGAACACGCCATCTTTGACGTCGAGAACGGCCAGGTTGGTCACGATGCGCTTCACGCAGGCCACGCCCGTCAGTGGAAGCGAGCAGCTCGACAGCAACTTTGATTCGCCGTGCTTGTTTGTGTGCATCATGGCGACAACGATATTTTCCGCTGAAGCCACGAGGTCCATCGCACCGCCCATGCCCTTGACAAGTCGGCCAGGAATTTTCCAATTGGCAATATCACCTTGTTGGGAAACCTCCATCGCACCGAGAACCGTCAGCTGCACATGGCGGCCGCGGATCATGGCAAATGACGCGGCGCTGTCGAAATACACCGCGCCCGGAAGCGCAGTGATCGTCTGTTTGCCCGCGTTGATCAGATCGGCATCAACATCGGCATCCGTCGGGAATGGGCCCATGCCGAGGATGCCATTTTCACTTTGAAACTCCACGTTCATGCCCTCTGGGACAAGGTTGGCTACCAAAGTCGGGATGCCAATCCCAAGGTTTACATACGTGCCATTTTCGAGCTCTTGCGCTATACGCTTCGCGATTCCAATTTTGTCAAGCATGGCTTATCCCTTTGATTCGTTGGAAGCTGGAGCGACCGTGCGCTGCTCGATACGTCGCTCGTACTGGGCGCCTTGGAAAATGCGCTGAACGAAAATGCCCGGGGTGTGAATCTGGCCAGGGTCCAGTTCTCCTACAGGCACCAGTTCCTCAACTTCGGCGATGGTAATGCGGCCGGCGGTGGCCATGGCAGGATTGAAGTTGCGGGCCGTCGCCTTGTAAATCAAGTTGCCCGCCGTGTCCCCCTTCCATGCTTTCACGATGGCAAAATCAGCGGTGAGCGCAGACTCTAAAATGTGCGGCTTGCCGTCAAATTCACGGACCTCCTTTCCCTCTGCGATTTCCGTTCCGTAGCCAGCGGGCGTGAAAAAGGCCGGAATTCCAGCGCCGCCAGCCCGGCAACGTTCTGCCAAGGAGCCTTGCGGAATCAAGTCCACGTCGAGTTCGCCAGATAGCATCTGCCGCTCGAATTCGTCGTTTTCGCCCACATAACTGGCGATCATCTTTTTGATCTGGCGGGTCTTCAGCAGCAAGCCCAATCCGAAATCGTCGACGCCCGCATTGTTCGAAATGCACGTCAAATCCTTCACGCCTGTTCGTGCGAGCTCGCCGATGCTGCACTCGGGAATGCCGCACAAGCCGAACCCGCCGAGCATGACGGTCATGCCGTCTTCGATGCCTCTGCACGCCGCTTGCACGTCGCGCACTGTTTTATCTAAAGCCATGGCTCTATTGTTTCGCGTTCAGTCAAATAAATCGTCGTCGTCAAAATCAAGGGCGCGTGCCTTGATCAGCTCCTCGCAATCCGGTTGCTTCAACACACCCTCAGGCGGCCGAAATTCCAGCCCTTGCAGGCCAATTGTTGAGTCGGCCAGCGCCGCATTGATGTAGAACCCGAAAATGGGCAGCGCGGTGTTCGCACCCTGCCCTTTATGCGTGGTCGAAAAGCGCACCGCAGGGTCGGCCGCGCCTACCCAGACGCCCGTGACGAGCTCAGGTGTGAGTCCGAGAAACCAGCCGTCCGAATTGTTTTGGGTTGTACCCGTTTTGCCGGCGACCGGAATGCGAACGTTGTCATACGCGCGGCTCTCTACGTCCATCCGGAGCCGCATGCCCGTTCCGCGGCGGTGGTCCTTCTCCTCGTTGTAGGCGCCCGTGACGACCTTCTCCATCATATTCAAAACGCGGTAGGCCGTTGCGGCGTCCAGGCCTTGTCGCAACTCGAGGCGAGGTTCGTAGATCGTGTTGCCGCGCTTGTCTTCAATGCGCTGAATAAACTGGGGCCGGCGCCAGACGCCGCCTCCAGCAAATGTGGCATTGGCCGAAGTGACCTCAAGCAAGTTCAACTCAGCAACGCCCAAAGCGATCGACGGGTAGGGCGGGATGTAGCTTTCGATGCCCATTTCGTGTGCCAATTCCACCACCCGATGCACCTCGAAATCCTTGATGAGTTTCGCTGTGACGGTGTTCATCGAGTTGGCCAATGCATACTCGAGCGTAACCATTTCCCCGTACTCCTTGTCCGAATTGTCGGGGCACCAAGGCGGTTCATCACCCGGCATATCAATACAGGTTACCTGGTTGGGGACCTCGGTGCAAGGGTCCATGCCGTGGCGAATCGCGGTAGCATAAACGAAGGGCTTGAAGGTTGAACCCACCTGGCGCTTGCTCAAATTGACATTGTCGTATTGAGACCAACGGTAGTCCAAATCGCCCACCCATGCGCGGATCGCACCGGACATCGGATCGAGGCTCACCAAGCCCATGTGGAGCAGGGTTTTCTGGTGGTGGATGCTGTCAAGAGGTGACATCACGGTGTCGATGAGACCCGCAAGGCCCATGACTTGGGTGGGCGTTTTCTGGCGGAAATTCTTGTCGATCGCACGGCGACTCAAAACGGGCCACGCATGGCCACAGCCACCTTTTTCAGGCCGACAAAAATGTACGCGATCAATATCATCGCTCCAAGCGCTGTCAAGCTCTGAAATATAAAATCCCGGTCGCTCACAGGACGGACATTGCTTGCCGGCGAGCATGCGATAACGGGTGCTCTGCGTGACGGCAAAATTCATAATCCGCGCACGGTCTTCGGGCAAAATCTCCGGGTAAAAAGGCCAATCTCCGCCCGTCGTGCGCTTCAAGTCGTTCCACAACTCCCCTTGTAGCTCGCCTTTTACGTGGCGGACCGCGCCCTCCTCGGCATAGCGTTGCAGGCGGGAGTCGATGGTGGTGTGGATCACGAGTCCGTCGCGGTACAAATCGTATGCAGAGCCGTCCGCTTTGGCGATTTTCAGCAGGTCGTCGTCGGTCTTCTGCTTGAGCAAGTCGCGCACGTGCTGGCGCAGCATCTCGCGGAAATGGGGCGCGGGGCCCTCGGCATGGCTGGCACGATGGAAGCTGAGGTCCAGCGGCAGGGCCTGGATGCTGTCGCGCTCCGCTGAGGTGAGCACGCCGTAGCGCTCCATCTGCGCGAGGACTGTTCCGCGGCGACGCGTCACCAGCTCGGGCCTGCGAAGCGGGTTGAACAAGGCAGAATTCTTCAGCATGCCCACGAGCATGGCCGATTCGTGGAGCTCCAGCTCATCTGCTGTTTTGCCGAAATAAATTTGTGCCGCGCTTTCAATGCCCACCGCCTGGTTGAGGAAGTCGTAGCGGTTTAGGTAGAGCGCGATGATCTCGGCTTTTGTGTACTGCCGTTCGAGGCGGGTGGCGATGATCCATTCGCGCGGCTTTTGAAGGACGGCCCGCTCGAAAAAGCCCGTGTTCATGTACGACTCCGTAAAGAGCAGCTTGGCCAATTGTTGGGTGATCGTACTGCCTCCGCCTCGCTTGCCCATGAAGGCGATCGCCCGAGCGAGCGCTTTGAAGTCTACACCAGTGTGGTTGTTGTAACGCACGTCCTCCGTGCAGATCAGCGCATCGATCAGCGGGCCAGGCAGTGATGCGAAGCGCACGTCCGAGCGGTTCTCGCGGTAGTAACTGCCCAAGATTTTTCCGTCCGTGCTGTAAATACGTGTGGCGAGGTCAGTGCGCGGGTTGGCCAAGGTTTCCGTGTCTGGCAGGTCGCCCGTGGCAGCGATCAGGAGCAGCGCCCCGATGCCTAGCACCGGAGAAAAGAGCGCGACCCAGAATGCGACTGACCACCAGCGACTCGGGCGCGGGCGCTCCTGTGCGGGCTGCTGGGGGTGCGGGGTCTCTTGGGAGATTGTCTCAGGAATTGGCATGCAAAAACAACGGGTACAAGGGCTGCGTATTGGGCGGCAAGTTCGTCCAACATTGAATAACAGTTGGTACATCGGTGGAGCGGATTGCTCGATTAGCTTTGCGGCCGCCACGCTTCTACGCCACGCTATGGAAATTCTGATCAAAGCCACCCAATTTCTGATGAGCCTCTCGCTGCTCATCGTCCTTCACGAACTCGGGCATTTCTTGCCCGCGCGTTATTTCGGGATCCGCGTGGAGAAGTTTTATCTGTTCTTCGACATCAAGTGGTCGATTTTTAAAAAGAAGATCGGCGACACGGTTTACGGGATCGGTTGGCTTCCGCTGGGAGGCTACGTGAAGATTGCCGGGATGATCGACGAATCGATGGACAAGGAGCAGATGAAGCAGCCGGTTCAGGATTGGGAGTTCCGCGCCAAGCCAGCATGGCAGCGCGTGATCGTGATGCTCGGCGGGGTGACGGTCAATTTCATTTTGGCGGTTGTGATTTACGCGATGATCTTCTTTGTGTGGGGCGACAAGCAGCTGCGCAATGACGGCTTGCCTTATGGGCTTGCGTTTGCGCCGGCTTTGATTGAGGCGGGCTTTGAAGACGGCGACCGCATCGTTGCGCTCGAAGGCGAGACGGTTGAGTTTGCCGACGATATCCGTGCGCGCATTTTGTCGGGCCCCGTGGTGCACGCCACTGTGGAGCGGAG
>CALACF010000065.1 GCA_937890245.1 uncultured Flavobacteriales bacterium | reverse complement strand
AGGCCAGTGGAGCACCCAAGCCCATTCGATAGATAGGAAGAAGGCGTTTTAACACGCCGCCGCGCGCAGAGAGAACCAGTCCAATTCTGAACTGGACATGGCCTCCCCCCAAAGCGCCAAGGGCTGCAGCGGCCATTTCCCATTCTTGGACCACTTCTGAGAGGAAACCAGTGCCCGCAGGGTCGTCTTCGGTCCGGTTTTCAGGGCCAGAAGCATAGAAGCCAACCGCACTGGCGGAGACAATGCGGGGTGCGAGGGAAGCCGTTTTACAGGCCTCTTGCAGCAAAGTGAGGGCGCCTGTTCGACTATCCCTGATGCGCTGTCTGGCGGAATAAGTCCATCTCTGTGCGACAGGTTCACCAGCAAGGTGGAAAATGTGGCTGACTCCCTCCAATGCCATGGGGTTCATCCATTGATCGGAGGGGGACCATCCAAAAGCTTTCACCTCCAAGCCTGCGACCCGATGGGGGGTCTGTGGGTTTCGCGTAAGGATGTGAATCGCCCGGTCTGGTTGCGTTTTTTGCAGCAATTTGATAAAAGTGCTGCCTACCAGCCCAGTGGCTCCGGTGATCAGTATTGAGGTGGGGTGAGACACGTGGGTGAAGAGAAGGGGTGAAATAGGGCTTGGTTTAGTCATCTCTAGCCTAGATTCTAGATCGTTTCTAAAGAACAAGATGCTTAACGAAATATGACCTCACTTTTGGTCAATTGAGGTTGGGGTTGCGGGGGCTCTGTGCGGCCTGCGCAAACGAGGGCCCTTTGCTCGAAAGCATATCCTGCCATATGTCGTCAGCGGTCGTATCGAAAAGCTGCTCCGATCGAATCTTGCTCGGCAAGAAGTGTAAGTACCAGGATTTATCTCTGATTTCGTCAAGCAATTGGCCTGATGACCAACCGCTGTAGCCAAGAAAAAATCGGATATCCTTCGAATCGACATCGCCACTTTCCATGGCCTCCACAACGGATTCGAAGCGGCCACCTAAGTACAAGCCTTTGGCAATCTCACAGGCTTCATCTACCAAATGGCCGAGCTTGTGCACAAAGAAAATTTGTGTAGAAAGCACCGGACCTCCGATTGAAACGCGCTGATCATTGGCCCAATCGCCGAGCTCAGGAAGCAACGTTGAAAGCGGCTCATCGATGTAATTATTCAGGACGAAGCCCATCGTTTCGCCATCCTTCTCATAGTCACATAAGAAAACCACATGGCGTCCGAACCACGGATCGTCCATGAAGGGCTCAGCAAGCAAAAAACTTCCGACCTTGGGACGTGCATTGGGGGATGGAGTCAAAGCCATATCAAGCAATACTACGAAAATGAAATCTATGGATTACAAATTTCTTGCCGCTGGGCTGCTATCCGCCGCTCTTTCCTTGTCCACTAACGGGGCAGGCCAATCCCAGGCTGTCGATGGGGGCGAGCTGGGACAGACGCCGACTTGGGCGGAAGCTGTTGCCGCGTTTCAAAAAGTTGCTGTGGACCACCCCCTGGCACGCATGCGTGAGTTTGGGACCTCAGATGTCGGGCGCCCCCTGCACCTTTTCGAATTCGGCGACGCCGACGCGCCGCTGCGCCTGATGATCAACAACGCGATTCATCCTGGCGAGCCCTGCGGCGTGAATGCCTGCTTGGCACTCGTCGATAGTTTAAGCGCTGCTACTCTGAATGATCCCGGCTCGTTCAATTCCAATGTGCTGATCGGCATCATTCCCATGTACAACGTGGGCGGGGGACTGCGCCGCAATTGCTGCACGCGAGCCAACCAAAACGGGCCTGAAGCCTACGGCTTTCGCGGCAACGCGCGCAACCTCGATTTAAACCGGGACTTCGTCAAATGCGACAGCCGCAATGCATTGGCCTTTAACAAGCTCATTGCCCAGTGGAAACCAGACGTGTTCGTCGACACCCACACGAGCAACGGTGCGGACTATGCGGCGACCATGACCCTGATCGCAACGCAGCCCGACAAGCTCGGCGGCCCCTTGGGCACATGGCTCAAGCAGGTTCAATTGCCCAGGCTCTACGCCGGGATGAAGGCGGCCGGTTGGCCCATGACGCCGTACATGAATACTTTGGGGGAGCGGCCCGAAGAGGGGATTGCCGACTTCATGGAAAGCCCGCGCTACAGCACGGGATTCACGGCGCTGCACCACATCATCGGCTTCACAACCGAGGCACACATGCTCAAACCATTTGCCGACCGTGTTGCCGCCACCACCGACTTCCTGCAGGTTTTGCTTCGCGACATTTCGCAGCACGGGGACGCGCTGCTCGCAGCACGGGCCGCTTCTGTTGAGCGCTGTGCTCAAGCTGATCGTTGGCCTGTAGCCTGGGCCATTGACCGGGAACAGGTGGACTCGATTTATTTTGGCGGATACACCGCGAAGAAAATCTGGAGCCCGATCTCAGGGTCAGCCCGCACCTACTATGACCACGACGCGCCCTTTTGGGACAGCATTCCGTACTACCACACCGCGGTCCCAACGGCCGAGGTTGCGATTCCTAATGCTTACGTAGTTCCACAGGCATGGCGCCATGTCATTGAGCGTTTGCAGGCCAATTCAGTAGCGCTCCAGCGCATCCCTCGCGACACCACCATTCTCGTGGAAGTGCTTCACATCGAACGGCATCACGCCCTGGAGCGCCCTTACGAGGGGCACCATTTGCGCACGGCCGACTCCATTTCTGCGTCCACGGTTTCGGTTCAACTTTTTGCGGGCGACTTCATCGTTCCTACCGACCAGCCCGCCCGGCGCTACGTCATCGAAACGCTCGAACCCCGGGCCACCGATAGCTTCTTCACTTGGAACTTCTTCGATGCATGCCTCCAACAGAAGGAGTACTTCTCGCCCTACGTTTTCGAAGCAACCGCGGTCGAATTGCTCGGCGACCCTGTGTTGGCTAAAGAGTTCGAATCAGCCCTCGAGCAATCACTTGCGGGCGATTCGGCCTTGGCACAATCTCCCCGTGCTCGGCTCAACTGGATCTACCAACGCAGCCCCCACCACGAGGGAACTGCCGACCGCTACCCAATTTATCGGCTCAACTAACTGCCGCGGTTGACCGATCCGTCATCTCTCTTTATGCTGTATATTCCCTACTGACATGAATCGACTACTCCTCATATGGTCAATTGCTCTCAGTGCTAACGCTTTTTCCCAGGGGGTTCAATTAGAGCTTGACAGTATTGACCGATCAGTACCTAGTTCCAATTTGGGCGGTCAAACGTGGAGAGGTCCATCGTGGGTAAACACAACTTTTAATGACTCCGTGGCCACAATGTATCCCAATGTGTTAGCCTATCCTCCGCGCCCGGATATTTGGGATTGGCAAAACGGTTGGTTTTATTCTCAAGAATTTTTGGACACCTGCTGTATCGACAGCATCAGTTTAAACTGGGGACTGGCAAATGCTGAAGTAATTGACATAACGCCTGAAGTATTCCAACTGGCTTTGGACCAGATTGGGGCTGAAGGCCTCTACTGCTTGAACATGATCAGTAGCAGCATGTCCAGACAATTGGCCGATCTAAGTTCAGCCAAGGATAATGGCGTAAAGTTGGAGAGAATCAGGCTGGGAGATGAAATGGGAAAAGCTGGCAACGAACACAGCATAAATCATTTCCCAACGGCTGAAGATTATGCTGCAACCTGCGATGCCTACGTTGATTCGATAAGACAAATACTCCCGGACACAAAAATAGCCGTCTCCGCTGGAAATTTCGGCGCTTCAAATCCAAGGGCGCAGCATTGGAATGATGCTTTGTACGCCATGAACAACAAGGCCGATGCTTTCAGATGGTCAGCATTTTTCTACTTAGGCGATTCGGACACCTTGTTCTCCACAAAACAACTGCTGGCCTACGCTTTTGATCAAATCCCTCGATACGAGCAGGTCCGAGAATTCCAGGACACCACAGCAAATTTGCAAGATTATGAGCTCTGGGTGGGCTATGGCATCACCGACAATACGTCGGACAAGCGATTTGCAAACCGGTGGAGTTTGGCATTGATGTTCAGCGCCTCTCATCACATGTTCCTAAGCAACGATTTAGTTGAAGACATCAGCATGTTCAATGTCGGAGGGATTTTTGAAAACTGGGACGCACTCGACACCCAAAATGGCTTTAGGAAACGTGCCACCGGAATATTTGCATCCATTTGGAACAAGGCCCAATTGGGAAAAAACCGCGCGACAAAAATTGAAACGCCTTTGGGCTTGGTTGACTCGGTAACCTACTACAACAACAACGGTGTGGCCAGATCCGTTGAATACCCGAAGCTTTTTGGATGGAAATTTGAAAATGACTCCACCTCTGAGTCCTCCATTGTCTTAACGAACATTTCCAGCGACACACTGGAAGTTTCGGTTGACGGTCTGATTTCTGGCAATGTCTCATGGGAAAAGTGGCAATCCGATTCTCTATTTGACGTCATAGACGCCGACAACTATATTCATTTGCTGACCGATACTGGCCTTGCCAATATCCTACTGCTCCCATATTCTATCAACGTAGCCACGAGCATCAGTGCCCCATCCTGCGCTGCCGATTTTAATTCAGACGGCATCGTAAGTGTGCCAGATTTATTACAGTCATTGAGTGAGTTTGGATGTTCATCCGCCTGCGAGACTGATCTAAACCTCGATGGCTATGTCAGCATTGATGATTTCCTTCAAGTCCTTGGTGAGTACGGAACCATTTGCGAATAGTACCAACCACAGCAAATCAAATGCACCGCGCCGCCCATCGACTTATATCAAACCAGTTTCAAGCCGTTCGACTGTTACGAAGGGAGGTCATTGACGTGACGCCAGGGCAACTGAGAGCCGCGGTAGAAGCCGTGGCTCGAATCTATCCAGGCCATCGCGACGCCGTCGTGGAGCGAAGCGAGGCGTCAGGGGTAACAATGGACATTGTCAGGGCAAAGGCTGAGCCAGTAGACCAAACGCCCATCATTTGGGTACACGGCGGGGGCTTTGCCTTTGG
>CALACF010000064.1 GCA_937890245.1 uncultured Flavobacteriales bacterium | reverse complement strand
TTTGCACCAAAACCTGTCGATTTTCGTCCAAAAGGTATACGACGCAATCTTCGAATGCAAGATGCGCGATGCATTGGGATGCGATGCCCCAGAGAACGTCGTCTATCGATCCACCGTGGATGATGGAACTGGAAAACGCCCCGAGGATATCGAGGAGTTGTTCCGCTTCACCATGGGGCGAGGTCGTTGCTGAATTGGCTTTGCCGGCGTACATAAAACAGGTTGGTTTGCCCGTGTATAGGGCGAATGCAATATCTAAAATCCTATGTTACCAGTAGGGTAGGAATATTCCGCACTGTTTGAGTGAATTCACCACCGGGATTTCTCATCTTCGCTCTTGACTATTATGGCATATCTCTTTACATCCGAATCCGTTTCTGAAGGCCACCCAGACAAGGTTGCCGATCAAATTTCTGACGCGCTAATCGACCATTTTCTAGCCTTTGATCCGCAATCAAAAGTGGCCTGCGAGACCCTCGTGACCACGGGCTTGGTGATTTTGGCTGGAGAAGTAAAGAGCGAATGCTACCTGGACGTGCAGGAAATTGCCCGCAAAACAATCCGCGAAATCGGCTACACAAAGAGCGAGTATAAATTTGACTCTGAATCCTGCGGGGTGATGAGCTCAATCCACGAGCAGTCGCCAGATATCAATCAGGGGGTTGATCGCAGCACACCGGAGGAGCAGGGCGCCGGCGACCAGGGAATGATGTTTGGTTATGCATGTCGAGAGACGCCGGATTTGATGCCATTGCCACTGGATTTATCGCATCGCTTATTGAAGGAATTGGCCGCCATCCGCAAAGCGGGTGTCGAGATGACATACCTGCGTCCGGACAGCAAGTCGCAAGTGACGATTGAGTACAGCGATGATGGAGCTCCGCTGAGGATTGCTGCGATTGTGATTTCGACGCAGCACGACGATTTCGTTAAGCCGGCATCGGGGTCTTTAGATGCGAAGAAGGCTGCCGATGCAGAGATGCTCGCCAAGATCAAGGCGGACGTCCGAGATATATTGATCCCACGTGTGTTGGCCAATTGCGAAGCGCGTGTAGCTGAATTGTTCGGAGCAGACTGTGACTTGCACGTCAACCCGACAGGGGTGTTTGTGATTGGCGGTCCCCACGGTGACACAGGCTTGACCGGTCGGAAGATTATTGTAGACACGTATGGGGGGCGTGGTGCCCATGGCGGCGGCGCGTTCTCGGGCAAAGACCCATCGAAGGTGGACCGGAGTGCGGCGTACGCAACCCGGCACATAGCGAAGAATTTGGTTGCGGCTGGCTTGTGCGACGAGGTGCTCGTGCAGGTGGCCTATGCGATTGGGGTTGCGGATCCAGTCGGACTTTACGTGAACACGTATGGGACGTCTAGTCTGGACATCTCTGACGGAGAGATCGCCGGCCGGATCGGTCGAATTTTTCCGATGACGCCTTATGCGATTGAGCAGCGTTTCAATTTGCGTTCGCCGATTTACCGTGAGACGGCTGCATATGGCCACATGGGCCGTAAAACGGAGACGGTTGTCAAGCGATTTGTGGATGGAGCCGGAGCTGTCGTTGAGCTCGAGGTGACGCTCTTTCCATGGGAAGCTTTGGACCGTGTTGAAGAGGTTCGAACGGAATTCGGACTGTAACTTGCTGCTCCCATGAATCAAGACACGAGCAAGCGTATGAAGCCCGGCCAGAAGGTGGGCCGCACACCGGTCCTTCCACTGGATATTGGCGGTAAGATTCAGCCGCAAGCTCCTGAACTTGAGGAAGCTGTGCTCGGCGCGATGATGCTCGAGCAGGCCGCAGTGAACCAGGTTATCGACATCCTGGAACCCGAGTCATTTTACAAGGAGGTCAACGGCCGTGTTTTTGATGCTATCAAGCGATTGTTCGGGCGAAGTGAGCCTGTGGACTTGTTGACGGTTACAGAGGAGTTGCGCAGTCAGGGACATTTGGACTTGGTGGGCGGGCCCGCTTTTGTTGCCCGCCTAACGGACAGGGTGGCGAGCTCGGCAAACGTTGAGGCACACGCCCGAATCATCGCGCAGAAATTCATCCAGCGTGAGCTCATAAGGATTTCGAGCTTGACGATCAC
>CALACF010000063.1 GCA_937890245.1 uncultured Flavobacteriales bacterium | reverse complement strand
CGAACCCTTCTTCCTCTTCACACCGTGGGTCCTTATGTTCCTGATACCGGCGATTACGATGCGGGCCCTGGCGGAGGAGCGCAATGCGGGCACCCTTGAATGGCTCTTGACACGCCCTTTGGATGCTGCTTGGATTTTGTATGCCAAATTTTTTGCTGGCTTGACGCTGGTGGGATTGGCCTTGTTGCCCACGCTCATCAACGCCGTACTACTCAATGCATTGGGGCAACCTGTGGGCAATTTGGACGCCGGCGCTGTGCTGGCCGGGTACCTTGGATTGATGCTGTTAAGCGCCGCCTTTATCGCCATAGGCTTGGCCGCTTCTGCTTCGACTTCGAGCCAAGTCGTGTCATTTTTGGCAAGCTTCACACTGTCGCTCCTCTGGTATTATGGACCGAGCGCCCTGGGGTCGTTCGACCTCTTTGGAAGCTGGGACCACGCGGTGCAGTGGATGGGCTTGGAGCTGCATTATTTATCTGCCTGCCGTGGTGCGTTGGCCTTGCGCGACGTCGCCTGGTTTCTAACGGCGACCGGTGCTGGATTGGCCGTTGCACGCTATAGAATATTGACCAACCGATGAAAAGGGCCGCGATACAACTGACGCTGAGTCTCGCCATTTTGGCTGCGGCTATTGTCGTGACCGAGCAAGTCGATGTCCGCGTGGACCTCACCGAGGATCAGCGCCACAGCTTCAGACCGGCCACCGAGGTACTGCTCGACCAACTCGATGCAGACGGCCGTTCGGTACTGGTGCGCTGCTATTTGGAGGGCGACTTTCCAGCTGCCTACCGCAGATTGGCCGATGAAATTCGCGGCATCTTGCGCTCATTCAACCGCATGAGTGGGGGCGAGGTGAAGTTTGAATTCATCGACGTGGCGGCCTCGGGCGATCCAAAAACCACGGGCGAGGTTGAATTGGCACTCTACGATCAAGGCCTCAGATTTTCGCGTATTTCTTACCGAAGCGGCACTACCACGGCCTATCAGAACGTGTGGGCTTGCGCCCTGTTGACCGTCGACGGCGTGGACCACCCCATCCAATTTTTGAGCGACGGGAAGATGGAGCCGGGCGAGCAAGCCATCCAGAACGCCATCAACCAACTCGAATTCACCATCAGCAGTGCGTTGCGCAAGGGCCTGCGATCCGCCCAGCCTGTAGTCGGGTTTTTGCGCAGCCACGGCACTTTTAAACCAGTAGAATTGGCTGACTTCACCGAAGGCTTGAGCGGTTTTGCCGATGTAGTCGACGTGGAACTCAACGGCTCAGTAGACGCCCTTTGCCAGAAAATCGAAGGCATGTCCGGGCGCTTGCCGCGCTTCGACGCCTTGGTGGTCGCCGGCCCAGACAGCACATTCACAGACCGGGACAAGCTCCTTTTAGACCAATACCTCATGCATGGCGGCAGCGTACTCTGGCTCGTCGACCCGATCCGAACGGACCTCGACAGTTTGCGCTCGGCCCAGACAACGGTAGGCGTTACGCGAGAACTCGGCGTGTACGACTTGCTATTTCACTACGGCGCACGCCTCAACCGCGACTTGGTGCTCGACGCGCAATGCAAGCGCATCATGCTGGACGCCGGGCCCAGTGGGGGCGGGAACGGCCGTGGCTTCGATATGTTCAGCTGGTACTTTGCGCCATTGGCCATCGCTGGACACCAGGCCCATCCGATCGCTTCGAACCTGGACCCCGTCCACTTCGATTTCGTATCGAGCATCGACACGGTCAATCCCTTCAACGGCGTTGCTAAGACGGTGCTGCTGCAGAGCTCGTTCCAATCCATCAACTACAACGCGCCCGTCCGGGTGGCGACGGCCGTGGTGAATTTGCCGCCTGCGCATTTTGAGGCTGGGCCAGGCGCTTATCCGATGGCCGTGCTACTCGAGGGTGAGTTCGACAGTTTTTTCGAATCACGGCTGCTCAGTAGCTTCCGCGAGGATCCAGATTTTGCCTACCGCGCCTTGAGCCGTCCCACGGCGATGATCGTTGTTTCCGATGCAGACATCGCGCGAAACAAAGTCAGGACCGAGATCCAAGGTCAGGACACGATTCAATACCCCATGCCGCTGGGCTACGACGCCGCCGCTCAGGATGTGGTCTACGACAACAAAGAGTTCTTGCTCAACGCGATGAGCTACTTGCTGGACGATCAAGCAGCCATTTCTCTACGCTCGCGCACGATTGAGTTGCGTCCTTTAGACCAATCCCGAACGCTTGGAAGGGGCGCTCAATTGAGCGGGCTGGCGTTGGGCCTGCCGCTTGCGTGGGTCCTGGTGAGCTGCGGTGCTGTTCGCTGGCGGCGGAGCCGGAAATTCAATCGACGCGCACAATGAAAGGCCGGAACCCTATGAAACGTTGGACCCCATATATCGCGGCACTTGTCGTTTTCGCAGCACTGGCACTATTTCTTCAGCGCTCCGATTCCCAGGGCGAGCTTTCGAATGATTGGTGGACGCAGTTCGCCATCGAAGACAGTGCCTCAATTGATCGCATAAGGATTGCCGACGTTCAAGGCCGCGTGGCGGATTTGACACGACAAGATGGACATCCATTGGGCCTTTGGCGTATCAACAACACGTTCGACGCCCGAAAGGACGCCTCGGATCTGCTCCTAAAGACCGCCATGCGAACGCGGGTCCAGCAGCCCGTTACTGACGCCGCTGAAGCGGGCGTCCTGAAGATGATCGCCACAGCCGGAAAGCGCGTCGACTTCTTTCAGCGCGGCAGTGCGGAACCAGTCAGAACTTGGTTCATAGGCACCCCGACACAGAACCACTCCGGCACCAACATGCTGCTCGAGCTTCCCAATGAGGGCCGAGCGCCAGTTCCGTTTGTCACCCATATGGAGGGCTTCACAGGATTTCTTTCAACCAGATTTTTTACTGACGAACTCGACTGGCGCTACACAGGCGTCTACGACCAGCCTTTTGCAAAGATCACTTCAATCACCGCCATTCCTCGCAGTGACAAGGGGCGCGCGGCCCGCATTGTCTTACCCCTGGATGGTGGACAGCCCCATGCGCAAGCCTTGGACGGCTCCGGATTGGACTACGCCCAAGACGAAATCGAGGCGGTTGTGCGGCGCTTTGAAAAGGTACACGTCGAAACGTGGATGAGTCATCTTGCCCCAGCGGCAGAGGACAGCGTGCGCCAGAGCGTGCCGGCCTGGGATCTGATTGTGGCCTACCGGGACGGGGAAATGAGGCGCATACAACTCTTCTGGAAGCAGAAAATACAAAACGTCCCAGACGAAATCGGCAACATTCTTCCCTTCGACGAAAGCCGGATGTACGCCGCCTTCAACGGAGAATTGGCCTTGGTGCAGACCTTTGTTTTCAATCCCATTCTGAAATTTTGGCGCGACTTGGAAGCCGGTCAGCCCGTCCCCTCACCAGCAAATCAAACACCGAAATGAACGCTTACCTCATTGACGGAATCCGCACACCGATCGGCAATTTTGGCGGAACCTTGGCGCCCGTTCGAGCTGACGATCTCGCGGCCCACGCCATCTCGGCGCTGATGGCCCGCCACCCCGAACTGCCACCCGAAGCAATCGAGGACGTGCTCTTGGGTTGTGCAAATCAGGCGGGGGAGGACAACCGCAACGTAGCACGCATGGCAGCATTGCTCGCCGGACTACCAACTTCTGTCCCTGGCGAAACCATCAACAGGCTCTGCGCTTCGGGAATGGCCGCCTCCATTCATGCAGCCCGCGCGCTTCACATCGGTGAAGGCGACGTTTTCATCACGGGAGGCGTGGAGCACATGACCCGCGGTCCTTGGGTCATCTCCAAGGTAAGCAAGCCCTTCGGCCGAGACGCCCAAATGCACGACTCGAGCTTTGGTTGGCGCTTTGTCAACCCGAAAATGGAAGCCCAATACGGAGTCGATGGCATGGGCCAGACGGCCGAAAATCTCGTCGATCAGCACGAAATCTCGCGCCAAGACCAAGACGCCTTCGCCGCCAACTCGCACGCAAAAGCTACAGCAGCGCAGAAAAACGGCATCCTCGCCGAAGAGATCTCCCCAGTACTCATTCCCCGGCGGCGGCAAGAAGACCTTGTATTCTCGGAGGACGAATTCATACGCCCGGGCAGCACCACTGAAGCCCTCGCCAAGCTCCGGCCCGCCTTCCGCAAAGAAGGTGGCACCGTCACGGCGGGTAACAGTAGCGGACTCAACGACGGCGCGTGCGCTTTGCTGTGGGCAAACAAAGCCGGCATAGAAAAGCATCAACTCCAGCCTTTGGTCGAGTGCATCTCCAGCGCAGTCGTCGGTGTCGAGCCTAGCATCATGGGCATCGGACCGGTAAAAGCCTCGCAAAAAGCGCTCGTGCGAGCAAACCTCACACTCGACGACATGGATGTCATCGAAATCAACGAGGCCTTTGCCGCTCAATCAATCGCCTGCCTCAGAAGCCTAGGCCTCGCCGACGACGACCCGCGCGTCAACCCAAATGGCGGCGCCATTGCATTGGGCCACCCACTGGGAATGACCGGCGCCCGCATCCTTCTAGCCGCCGCCCGCCAGCTTAAGCGCTCCGGCGGCCGCTACGCTTTGGTCACCCTTTGTATAGGCGTCGGACAAGGCTACGCGACTATCATCAAAGCCACATGATCCAGTCCTTCAAGTCCATGGTCCCCGTGGTGCATCCCAGCGCCTACGTCCATCCGCAGGCAACGGTCATCGGCCACGTCACCATCGGACCGGATTGTTATATCGGCCCCGGTGCGGTGCTGCGAGGTGATTGGGGCAGAATTGAACTCGAAGCAGGCTGCAATGTCCAAGAACAATGCGTCGTACACATGTTTCCCGGCACCACCGTCCACATGGCTGAAGGGGCGCACGTCGGCCATGGCGCCATCATCCACGGGGCCCAGCTCGGGGCCAACTGCCTCATCGGCATGAACAGTGTCCTGATGGATGACGTCGAGATAGGGGAGGGCTGCATCGTCGGTGCATTGTCCTTTGTCAAAGCCGGCTCAGTGTGGGCGCCACGAACTTTGATTGTAGGAAATCCCGCCCGCAAACTTGCCGAGGTCACCGACGAAATGCTGGCCCACAAAACCGAGGGCACAGCACTGTACCGCGATCTTCCTGCAGAAATGGCCGCCACCGCAGTCGAAGTTGAGCCGCTGACGTCCGCACCGCACGACCGCCACGAAGCGTTCCCCGACTTCGAGACCTGGCAAGCCAGAAAAGGCAACTGACACGTTCAGACCATTCGACTGTGAGCAAAGCCCCGTTCCACTTCCGTGAATTTTCTGTAGGCCAATCCGGAGCCGCCATGAAAGTAGGATCGGACGGCTGCGTTTTCGGTGCCTGGGTCGGCGTAGAAGCCACAAAACACTTGCTCGACCTAGGAACGGGCAATGGCTACCTGGGCATGATGGCCCTTCAGCGCGCCTCGGACAGTTGCCAATTACACGGAAGTGAAATTGAACCGGGCGCCGCCGCCCAAACGAGCGAAAACTACGCCGCCTCCAAATTTGCCCCACGTTCCCAGCTGCATGCAGGCCGCTTTCAAGATTTAGACCCCTCCAATTTCCCATCCCTCGACTTGATCCTTAGCAACCCGCCATTCTATCGCGACAAGCCCAAGTCCAGCGTCCAAGCCCGCAACCTCGCCCGCCACGATGACTCGCTCACCATGGCCGACATCCTGCGTGGCGCCGTCCAGCTTTTGAAGCCGGGCGGACGGCTCGCTACGGTCTGGCCGATCGATCGTGAAAAGGAGTGGTTTACCCTGGCAAAGGGCTTTGGCTTTTCACTGACGCGCTGGACTCGGACGTGCCCGATGATAGGGGACCCTCCGTTGCGCGTCATGAGCGAGCTGACATTTGGCGCAACTAAAACAACGGCTGACGCTATCGACCTAGCAGAAATGCCTGAAACGCTCAACTTAGAACGCTGGAAGTCAGAAGATTTTGTCCCCGAATTCAGAGCCCTTCTCAAGCCGTACTTTAGAAATTGGCATTGACCGCCAATAAATGAACTTGTTGGGGTCCTTGGAGGTCAGCCCCCCAAAACACGCTTGAGGTCACCCAGCTGGCTCACCCACAACAACTTGGACTCTTCAACCTCGTCCTCATCGGCAAAGTCGGTGACCAATACCATCGTGTCGCCGGTAAGAGGCTCGATCTTGATCCGGATTTCAAAGGAAGTCTTCAAGCCCTCATCTTCGTGTTCAATCCAGCGAAAGCGAACAAACTCGTCACGCTTCTGCGTCAGCAAACGCGCCTGTTCATCGGCACCCTCCCAGAAAAATGTGAAGACGTCATTCTTGATGTTTACATCGTCTGCAAACCACTCGGACAAACCACTTGGGGTTGTAAGCCGACTGAACAACGATCCCTTAGATGCGTTGATCATGAACTCTACTTGGAACTCTACTTTCTCCATGTCTTTCAATCGGGCGGAATATAATGAGGCATTGCCGAGCAATCACCAGAGAAAGTGCCAAGTTTCGCTAAGCATTTCACGAGCGGGTCGTAGAATTTGCTAACTTTGCCGCCCTTAAACAAGGAAGTGCTGCTAAATCACGGTCAGCACAGCTCATATAAGGCGAGGTAGCTCAGCTGGTTAGAGCGCAGGATTCATAATCCTGAGGTCGGGGGTTCGAGCCCCCCCCTCGCTACATTTTCGAAAGCCCTGGCCCCAATCGGTCGGGGCTTTTTTTATAACCATAGTCTTAGTACAACACGAAAATCACCCGGATAGAAAATCGTCAACCAACAAAGGCAGCCCTACAAAAACTGACTCTGGATTTCTAAAGAAAAAGACGAACTGGTATATTTTAAATCTAAACAGATATAACATGACGACATATGCATTGGAAGTGTTTGACCGAAAAGCGTATTTTTATGGGGACTAAATTTTTCAACCGTGCCATCTCATGTTGCGCATCTCCGCCTCTCTTGCAGCCGCACTTTTTATTGGAGCCTCGGTTCTGGGGAATCTGCATGCTCAAGTGGCCCAATGTGTGGACTCTACAGCTTGCAATTACACCCCAACGGGTGCTGACCCCGGAACGGAACCAACGGCGTGCATAGAATTGGAGTGGATTACAGACCATCAAGCTGCGCCTTTAGAAGGCTTTACTACGTATCGTCTTTACGTTCACTTGCCGGACAGCACTGACTTTCTCTCTGCCATTTCAGGTAGCTCATCCGACACGATCTCCGTAACAACCACCACGTCGTTTTTCCAGCACAACTTTGGTGGTGCGACTGCCACTGATGCCAATTCAGCCTTATTCGGATTTTTTCCTGATCTGGCGTACGACAGCTGGGTCACCGTTGGGTATGCTCCAGAAGAAGGGGCGGCCTCTGCTTCAATCAGCACGATTGCAAGCCCCGTCCAAAATTGGCCTCTACAATTCGAGAGTGGAAATGGAATCACCATCGACGACCAGTACGGCGGTCTGTGGTACATCTTGAACGACGGGAATTCACAAGGTCTGGCCGGTACAAATCGCCGAGTTCTCATTGCGCAACTCACCACCGACGGTGAAATCAGCGCCCAGATCGCAGGCCAATACTTTCCCGATTTCGGCAGCGGCCCGGGAGGCAGCGCCGACGGAGACATTGATAACCGCTTCAACAGCACCCTCGGCGGAAGCTGTCCTTTCGATCCCAATGCAGACTGCACATACGCAAACGAGGGCGAAGATTGCGCAGGGGAGTGCGATGGCGAGATCGACGAATGCGGTGTCTGCGCTGGGATTGGAGCCGCGTTCCAATGCGGCTGTGCCAATATCCCGCCAGGCGATTGTGATTGCAACGGAAACCAGGCTGACGCCGTAGGCGCATGTGGAGGCAACTGCCCTGCTGACCTTGATGGCGATGGCATCTGCGACCTCATCGGCCCTGTCGGATGCACCTACGAATCCGCGAGTAATTTCGCGCCAACTGCAATCCACGACGACGGCAGCTGCACATTCGAACCCACTGCCGGCAACTGTCAATTCGACAGCAACAGCGATGGCGTTGTCTCAGTCCAAGACTTGTTGGACTTTCTTGTTGCCCTAGGAAATACATGCGAATGATCTTTAGATTCATCCCAATTCATCTTCGCGACAGCTTGCGACTTCTTGTTGCCCTGTGTTTTATAGCCAGTTTCACTGCCATTTCCACTGCGCAAACACTGGGATACCGCATTGAAGTTGAAACCGTTCAAGAGCACACCACAGGAATACTTGCGGGGCAAACCACCTATCGATTTCACGCTGTCTGTGACCACCCAGATGACTACGTGGGTGTCGTCTATGGAGACAGCAGCTCGGCGCTGAGCATCACTTCAACAGCTCCATTCTACCAGCATGATCTTGGCAGCGAAACGCCAAACAGCATCATTCCTCTGCTGTTCGATTTTTTTCCTGAATTGGAATACGACAGTTGGGTCACGATTGGCATTGCCCAACAGCCCGTTGGATCGGATGGTGAATCCAGTATTGCAACGATACAAAGCATCGCACAGCCGTGGATTGTCAATTTCGACGAACTAGGGCAGAACATCGTGATGAACGATGCAACAGGCGGTGCATGGTATGTTGGGGACCAGTATAACAACGGCGTTGCCGGCGACGATTTACGCGTGTTGCCCCTTCAGCTCACCACAGCAGGCGAGATCAACGGAACCCTCAACCTTCAGATTTACGAGGAGGGCGTGTCTGATACAGCGAGCACTTCGCGCCCTACACTGGAATTCACAAGCAACAGCATTTTGGGCTGCACGCTTCAAGGCGCCTGCAATTTCAGCTTCGAGGCCACTGAAAATGACGGATCATGCGACTACTGCAGCTGTCCCGAACCGAACTCAACGTGGACCGATCAGGCCTATTATCCCGTTGATAGCTCAGACTTTGAGCTGCGCATTGAGCGAACAGCAACCCATACAGGAGGGGTTCTTGACGGCCAAAGCACCTACCGTTTCTATGTCGGAAACCTAGCAGCGGACGATTTATTGAGTGCGGGTTTTGGCCGAAGCGACATGCCCTGCCTCATCGAATCCAGCACGAGTTTTTATCAAGACGTCTGGGGGCAATCTGCAGGTTCATCAATCAATCAAATTCTCTATCCTTTTTCGCCAGGATTAGAATACGACAGCTGGGTGACGATTGGGGAAGAGGACAACTCCCAAGTTGGCAATGGAGCCATGGATGTCCAGCTTATATCCAGTCCTCAGCAGAATTGGCTCGCTGGTTTTGAGGCGGGGAATGCGATTGAGATAAACGACTCTATCGGAGGCGGCTGGTACGTTTATAACAACAGTTCAAATGGCATTCCCGATGCCAATGGAGAGGTACTGATCGGACAATTCACGACTGATGGAGACATCAGTGGAATGCTGCCGGTTCAAGTTCTTACGTACAATGACACAGGACTGGTCGTGGACAAGAGGATTTCGTTTGCCTTCAATACGATCAACATTACTGGAGAGTGGGTCTCCGATGGGCTGTGTGGCTGCCTGGACACATTGGCAGCCAACTTCAGTGCTTTAGCGATTTACGACGACGGCTTATGCAGCTATAGTGGATGCACGGATTCCACCGCTTGCAACTTCAACAGCGCAGCAACTGATGATGACGGCTCGTGTACAACGCTCGACGCCTGCGGAATCTGCGGTGGAACCGGCATCCCAATTGGCGACTGTGACTGCAGCGGTTCACAGCTCGACGCCTGCGGCATCTGCAACGGGCCAGGCGACATCTACGAATGCGGATGCGCTGATATGCCTGTTGGCGATTGCGACTGCAACGGA
>CALACF010000062.1 GCA_937890245.1 uncultured Flavobacteriales bacterium | reverse complement strand
CACCACTTGAACCTCCTTGCCGTTGCGTGCCGCAGAAACCAGCGCGTTGATCACAGAGGAATGCTCTGCCACCCGGTACAGGTTAATTTTGATGGACTTTACCTTGGGGTCGATGGCCGCTTCTCGAAGCAAATCCACGACATAACCAAAGCGATGGTAGGGGTAGTGCAGCAGAATATCACGCTTTTTCACCTGGCCAATCAAGCTCGCATGCCCAGCCAAGTCAACATGCGGCAACGGCGGTTTCGGCGGGTACATCCACGCTGCCGGCCCCAGGGCAGGGAAGTTTATCAAATCCTTGCGATTGTGGTAACGCCCTCCCTTGATGACCTCCTCTTCGCCTTTGATTTTCAGCTTCTTGAAGAGAAATTTCAGCAGGCCTTGCGACATGTCGCGATCGTAGCTGAATCGGACGTAATCGCCCTTTTTGCGGTTCGCAACGCCCTTGCGCATCTTCTCGACAATCGACTGGGAAAGGTCGTCGTCCATGTCAATTTCTGCATCGCGGGTCACCTTGATCGCGTAAGCTTGGATGTCGCGCGGTGCGAACAACGCAAAAAGACGGCCCAGGCCGACGCGGATGACGTCATCGAGGAACATGACGTGTTCGCCTGCCTCGTCGCTGGGCAGCACAAGAAAACGCGGAACGCGCGAAGGGAGCGCGAGCAATGCGTATCGCGGGGCGACTGAATCGCTGGCCTTGCCCGTGAAGAATTCGACAGCCAAGTAGCCCGCGCCGTCAAGCAGCTGCGGCATGCCCACTTCTGAGACCATGATGGGGACCAGGTTGGGGCGGACCACGCGAGAAAAGTAGTCCTCGGAAAATTCTCGCTGGGCGGGGCTGAGGCCTTTCTCGTCGACAAAATGGACATTGGCGCTGGCCATTTCTTCGACGATATCGTCAAAAAGCGCGTTGAATTGGCCTTGAAAAGCAACAACACGCTCACCAATTTCGTCGAGGGTTTCCGTAACGCCGAAGCCGAGGGTCGTTTCAGTGCGCTTGCCGAGATGGGCCATCCGCTGCAAAGTCGCCACGCGCACGCGGTAAAATTCGTCGAGATTATTTGAGAATATGCCAAGGAAGCGCATGCGCTCGACCAATGGCACGCGATCGTCGGCCGCCTCCTGCAGCACACGCTCGTTGAATGCAAGCCAACTCAGCTCGCGTTTGAAAAACTTGTTTTTCGGCACCCTCCAAAGGTAACAACGGCGACCGCATTGCCCATGGGCTTGGTGTATCTTTGCGACTAAATTGATTCACATGTCTGTATTGACTGGCCAATTGGCCCCTGCATTTACAGCGCACGCCGTCTTGGATGGCTCGCGCATTGTCGACGACTTCACGCTCGACCAATACATCGGCGACAAGTACGTCGTGCTGTTTTTCTACCCGAAGGACTTCACCTTTGTTTGCCCAACTGAGCTACACGCTTTCCAAGCACGCCTGGCGGACTTCGCCGAGCGCGACACGGTGGTTGTGGCCTGCTCAACAGACAGCGCCGAGTGCCATCACGGCTGGCTCCGCTTATCGAAGGCCGAAGGCGGCATCCAAGGCGTCACCTACCCGATGATCGCCGACACGAACAAGACCATTGCTTCAAACTTCGACGTACTCGACGGCGAGTACGACTATGATGACGAAGGCGAATTGGTCGGCACCAGCGAATTGATCTGCAACCGCGGATTGTTCTTGATCGACAAGGAAGGTGTCGTTCAGCATCAAGTGGTGAACAACAAGCCACTCGGCCGCAGCGTAGATGAGGCCCTCCGCATGGTGGACGCCCTGCGCCACTTCGAAGCAGAAGGTGAGGTTTGCCCAGCAAACTGGAACAGCGGAAGCGACGCCATGACGGCAAGCTTTGACGGCGTGGCTGACTACCTCGCAGCGCACTAAGCTTTTTCCGAAAAGCTGCTAACAGAAAACTGGCGTCAGTCCTTCGGGACTGGCGCCTTTTTTACGTTCTGCTCTATTTCGCTCTATTTTTTCGAGCCGCCGCCTGCTTTTTTCTGCAGCGCACGCAACGCGCTCCACTTGACTGGCATGGGGCTGGCGTCAACAAAAGCTGGCACCGGGCCACCGCCCAAAAACTCGATGGCCAAAGCGTTGAACTCTCGCGGGGCTTCGATCGAGCATACATGCCCACAATTGCGAATCACCACGAGCTCAACTGCTTCCTGCACGGAGGCGAATTTTACAGCTGCGCGCATAAATATATGATCCTGCGAGCCCATCACCACGAGGCCCTTTGCCTCTACGTTTCGGGAGAGATAGGCGCCGACCAATCGAAAGAAGGGCTTGTACAAGCCGACCCACTTCATGTATTCACGGTGTGTCAGCGACTTGCTCTGACGGCGAAAAACAAAACGGCTCAAGCGATGATTTTTTCGGGGCAAAACGATAAAACTGAAAAGCCAATACATAGCGCGATATGGCAGCACCCAACTCAGCATCTTCGCACTGTGAACAAAGGCGTGCATCAAGCCCGAGCCGTCAAAAATGGCCCCGGCCATGACCATGCGATCAACCAGGTCCGG
>CALACF010000061.1 GCA_937890245.1 uncultured Flavobacteriales bacterium | reverse complement strand
ATACATGTCGCTCATGGCGTACGAAGATGTATTGGCCATCGCCTCAGCAGGATCAACATCTGCCCCATAGAAATTGGTCACGATGCTTACCCCCATGATGCTCTTCGAGATCTGCTTCTCGATGCCTGGACTCTGCCCAGTCCAACGCTCCATCCGGCTCGTGATATCCTTCTCAACCACCTCAGCCGGCATGCCCGGATACAGCGTGAGAATTTGCATTGCCGACTTTTCAAACTTGGGCAAAATGTCCACCGGCATCCGCGGGATGAGGAAGGCGGAAAGAAGGGTGACCACCAGCGCTATGACAATAACGAGGTGGGGGTTGCGGAAGGATTGACGAATCATGGTCTGCTCAGCGGCTACTCAACAAAAATGCACGAAATTCGGCCGCGATGTTGACCTCATTCATCAAAATTACTCAACGGCTCGACGAGCAACTTCTGCTCCTGCTCAACGGCGCCCCGTCGTGGGTTGCTGAACCCATGTGGTTGGCCAGCAAAACCTGGATCTGGCTGCCGCTTTATGGCTGGATCGTGCTGGCCGTCATCCGGGCCTCGAACCGCACGGGTCAGCGCGCTGGAACATCCATAAAATGGCGCTCGGCGCTCGGCGGAATCCTGTTCCTCTGCGCCACATTCGCCGCAACCGACGCCGTCTCGTCCCGCGTGTTCAAACCCGGTTTCGAGCGCCTCCGCCCCTCCCATGCCCCTGCGCTTGAAGGCCAATTGATCCTGCACCAGCAATACCGCGGGGGCCAGTACGGCTTTGTCTCCTCACACGCGGCCAACACCTTCGGGCTCGCCGCAGCATTCATACTCCTATTAGGACGTGCCCGCTGGCTCTGGTTTTGGGCCGCTGCCGTCACTTACACCAGGCTGTACTTGGGCGTCCACTACCCCACTGACGTCCTTGCGGGCGCGATGTTAGGCGTCGGCTGCGCCGCCGCATTGCGCTTTGTACACTTGCGAATTCAGCCGGGCATCATCAACTTGCGCAGCGCGCAACAACCACGCAGCGCATAAAACACACAGCCGATGCCTTGGGGATCCACATCATTTGCCATTGCCGTCTTCCTAGGCGGTGGAACGGGCAGCTTGCTGCGCCACTTACTCGCTATGTGGATCGCAGGTCGTTTCAGCTCCCCTGTCGGCACCCTCGCCGCCAACCTTTGCGCCACCGCCCTGCTCGCTTTGTTCACCATCATGACAGCCCAACGCCTCCCACCCGGACACTGGGCCGTCGGATTGATCGCCGTCGGACTCTGTGGCGGATTCAGCACCTTCTCCACATTCAGCGCGGACACCTGGAAACTCGTCGCCACCGGCCAACCCATCTGGGCCGCAGTCAACGTCGCCATCAGCCTCATCGGTTGCCTTGCCATTTACGCCGCCATCACCAAATTTTGACCTCCCTTTTTATGCCAATTCATAGCGGCCTTCGCGGGCTCGAAACAAGCTTTCGCGGGCTCGAAACAAGCTTTCGCGGGCTCGAAACAAGCTTTCGCGCCCTCGCCCTCGCAGCAACACTTGCCCTCAGCATGGGCCCAATTTCTAGCTACGCCCAGGAGGAAATTGGCCTGGTTGTCGGCATCACAGTCGACCAAATGCGCGCCGATTACCTGACGCGTTACGCCCACGGATATGGGACGGGCGGTTTTGTACGGATGCAGCATGAGGGCTTCTCGGCAGGCGATCATCATTTCGGTTACGCCCCAACGTACACGGGTCCGGGGCATGCGTCGATTGCCACTGGGACGACGCCGGCCGTCCATGGCATCATTGGCAACGACTGGTTTGAGCGCAGTTCGGGCACACGCATTTACTGCACCTCCGACAGCACAGTGCAGCCCGTGGCCATGGACCCGCCCAGCAGTGGTGTGGCGCCCGGACGGGCCGGACAAATGTCCCCTCACCGGATGCAGTCCACCACTTGGGCCGACGAACTGAAACTGCACCACGGCGGCCGCAGCAAGGTCATCGGGATGAGCATGAAAGACCGCGGGGCGATCATGCCGGCGGGGCACAGCGCAGACGCTGCGTATTGGTTTGTAGGCGGCGACTTCATCAGCAGCACGCACTACATGGACACGTTGCCCGGCTGGGTTGCCGAGTTCAACCGATCGGATGCCGCCGAGGACTACATCGCCCAAGGCTGGGATTTGCTCGCCCCGGCTGAGGAGTACAGCGGCAGCACCGAAGACCTCACCCCCTACGAGGGCGTCTTCAAGGGCCGCATCCGGCCGACCTTTCCGTACGACTTGACGGCACTTGCCGATCAAAACAGCGGGCTGGACATTCTCAAGGCCACCCCACATGGGAACAGCCTGCTGGTCGACTTTGCCCTGCAAGCCATTGAAGCCGAAGAACTTGGGCGAGACCAGAACACGGACGTGCTGGCGATTTCT
>CALACF010000060.1 GCA_937890245.1 uncultured Flavobacteriales bacterium | reverse complement strand
ACGGCACGGGCACGTTCAACTGGATTCCCGGTTGTTCGGCGGTGCGCCGCGTGCCGTGGCAGGCCGTTTTTCGCGCGGAAGATGATCCGCCGTCTGTGCCGTTGGTCGACATCGAGACGATGGCCATCCAGGTGGTCGTCCCACCGATTTCGGGGGTGGAAGCCGAGGTGGTTGGCAACGCCGTGTTGGTGGGTTGGCTGCCGGTTACCTGTGCTGGATGGTTCACGCCGACGATGGCTTCGCTGGGCAGCTACGAGGTCTGGCGCCGGGTCGATTCGCTGGACGCCTCGCCCGCCATTTGCCAGTTGGGCATGCCCGAGGGCTGGGGCTTCACTTTGGTTGCGACCGTCGAGGGCTTGAACAACACGGGCTATGTCGACGCCGCCCTTCATGCGTTCGGTGCCACCTATTGCTACCGAATTGTCGCTCGTTTCCCAGACGACGCCCTCAGCCCGGTCAGCGATGAGGCCTGCGCGACGATTGCAAAGGACGTGCCGGTGCTGACAACGGCTTCTGTTGTGGTGACGGGTCCTGCCGAGGGAGCGGGCGAGGATTGGGGCGAGGTTGCGTTGGCATGGTCACCGCCAAATGATGCGGACACGGTGGATGCCTTCCCCGGCCCCTACCACTATGTTTTGCGGTACGTTCCCGCGATGGCCACCGCATTGGGAGCGTTGAATGGGGAGGTGATTTTGACCACTATAAGCCAGGCCAATCTCCACAACGCCGACACAATTTTCACGCATTTCCCCATAGAAACCCAGGCCCACGGCGGTGCATACAGCGTCGAGGCCTACAGTGGTGAGGACTTGATCGGCACGGCGGTTCCCGCCACCACACCTTGGCTTCAGGCGGCCTCCCACGACAACAGGATCGACCTGAGCGTGGAGATGGATGTGCCGTGGGCGGTTGATACGTTCTTATTTTATCGCAAGGAAATTGGAGAAAACTGGGCCCTGGCTGCGACCACCACGGCGCCACAATGGAGCGATACGGGCCGCGTCAACGGGGTGGAGGCCTGCTACTGGGTTGAAACGCGTGGCGATTATGCTGCGCCCGGCGTCCTCTCGCCCATCGTCAACTTCTCCCAGGAATTGTGCGCAACTGCATGGGATGTGGACGCGCCGTGCCCGCCGCTCTTTTCTCTTGAGGCCAATTGCGAAATGCAAACACTCCAACTTACGTGGAGCGCAACGGCCGGTGGCTGCGGCGACGATGACGTGGTCGGCTTCCGGCTTTGGCATGGGGAATACTGGGGCGAGCCCCTGAATCCCGTCGCCGATCTTGAATTTGGCCCAGGCGATACCTTATATGTATACAACGCAGACGGCGCGGTCGGCCAGATTTCTGGATGCTTTGCCGTGACGGCACTCGATTCGTTGATGGTGGGGCCGGATGGCGCGCTGGTCCGGAATGAAAGCGCCCTGTCCGACACGCTTTGCGCGGACAACTGCCCGTTCTACTTCCTGCCCAATGTCTTCACCCCGAACCTCGATGGGACCAACGATGTTTTTGGCCCCTTCCCATACAAATTTGTAGACTCCGTTGACTTTCGCGCCTTCAACCGCTGGGGAGAATTGGTCTACACAGCACGCGACCCCGACATCGATTGGGACGGAACACATTTTGAATCAGGCCAAATCTGCGCGGACGGGGTCTATTTTTATACGATCACGGTCTTCAGTCGGCGACTTTACGGAGTGGACACCTCCGCGTTCAGTGGCGAAATCCAACTCATCGGCGGCCTCCAACCCGGTGGCGAATAATCACGAACCTATGTTCACAGGCATCATTGAAACGCTCGGCACGGTCACGGATCTTCAGAGCGAAGGCAGCGGCATGCGGCTCACGGTCAGCTCCGAAATTTCGAGTGCGCTGAAAATCGACCAAAGCGTTGCCCACGGCGGGGTCTGCCTCACGGTGGTCGCCCTCGATGCTGCAGCCGGAACGCACACCGTCACCGCCATCGCCGAAACGCTTAACTGCACAGCGCTGTCGGAGATTGCGAAGGGCGACCAGCTGAATCTCGAGCGCTGCGTCGAAGTCGGCGGCCGACTCGATGGCCACATCGTCCAGGGCCATGTAGACTGCACGGCTCGCGTCGAGAGTATTGAATCCATGGACGGCTCTTGGCTCGTGCGGATCAGCTACAATCCGGCCTCCGACCGCCTCATCGTCCCCAAGGGGTCCATTACCGTGAACGGCGTCAGTTTGACCGTTGTAGATACGTGCTTAGACACGGGCGCCTCAGACCCCGGACTGCCCAGCTGGTTCACCCTCGCACTCATCCCCTACACGTGGGAGCACACGACCTTCGGCCAGCTCAGCGCCGGCGACGCGGTCAATCTCGAATTTGATGTGGTCGGTAAATACGTCGCGCGCATGCTTGCCCGCGATTAAAGCC
>CALACF010000059.1 GCA_937890245.1 uncultured Flavobacteriales bacterium | reverse complement strand
CTGGCAGCGGCCAACTCTGTCGTCGGCGCCAGGGTGTTCGTTCAACCTGATAAGCCTTTCAACTGCGTGAAGGGCTGGAATCTGGCAGCGGCCAAGTCTACCGGGAAGGTGATCATAGGCGTATCTGACGACTTCGTTCCTCCTGCCGGGTGGGACGATGAGCTGCTTTCGATTGACGGGGGAGCATGGATTGACCAGCCCACAGTGCTCCATGTCGACGACGGGTTCGTCCGTGACATATGCACGCAGGCCATTGTCACGCGATCCCGCTACGACCAGTTCGGCTACCTCTACTACCCAAAATATGAGAGTATGTTTTGTGACACTGAGCTTACGTACGTGGCCCGCAGGGACGGCGTGCTCCTGGCGGCCCCGCGCTTGCTGTTTGAGCACATGCACCCGGACTGCAAGAAGAGGCAGAGGGACGAGCACGATATTCTCCACGCCAGCTCCGCGAGGTGGAACTACGGTGAGCAAATCTTCAAATTTCGCCAATTTCGCGACTTTCCGCTCGATGAAGGCCCCCTGGCCCGGACCTACGCGCCGGTTACGGATGCCACCCGTGTCCCGATGGACAAGTTCGCCGTCTACATCCAGGCGACCAAGGACGACTTTTGCCTGCTTGAGGTGTGCCAGCGGATGATCTCCGAGGGAGCTACCACATTCTTTTTCTGCATTCCCGACAAATACTGGTCCGGGGACGTGACGCCGGAGGAAGACATCCAGCAGGTGAAAGACATCGCCCACCAGCTGGAGGACCTCGGAGCCAGTAATGTATACATTAAAATGTTCGATGTGACGAGCTACACCAAAGCAGGTGACACGCGCATCATGGTCGAGACCAAAGTGCGCAACGCCACCCTCTCGTGGATACGGAAAACAGGTTATTCTCACATTCTCATCGTTGATGGAGACGAGCTGTGGAACCCTGGCGTGATGGCGCACGTTCAGGAGGTGGTCAGCTCCGTCCGGCCCCAGACCGTCAGTTGCCAGATGATCCCTGTCGCGGGGCTGCCTGGCTATCCGATATCGAACGCGGCTGACAGGGCCGTTGTATACATTGGCGGGGGAGAGATTTTCAAGAGCTGCCGGACACCCTGCAACGCCCCTTACATGCTCAATGGCGTCTGCGTTGTCCACTTCACTGCGACCCGCAAGACGATGGAGGAGATTATCGCCAAGCACCGAGCCTCCGGCCACTACGACGACCCCTCTTACGACTTCGAGGGGTGGATCGCCAACACCCTGCCGAATATCTCCCCAGGCATGCGGAACGTCCACATGTACACGGTTTACCAGATTTGGCCGTTGGTACGCAATTGGCAGCCGAATGAACTTGAGAGCATGCCTCCTACGATCCTGCCCTACCTGTCGGCGACGGTAACCCCTCCAGGAATTCTCAGAATGAGCGGCAACACGCCTGTACCTCAGGCACGCAAGGTGACAAACTTCGAGCGTTTTACGGGCAAAAAGCCAGGAAGCTACTGATGGAGCACGAGCGCGAAATCCTGGCCTACCTCGCCAACCGGTACCCTAACCAGGTCGATTACTGGGAGATTTCCAACGTTTTGGGGTTACGGGCCGTAGGCTACGGGCAGGGCAGGAGGGTGCTCGCTGCGGTGAGAAAGAAAATTTTGTATACATTACACCACTTAATTAATCAGAAAAAAGTCCAGCGCTACTGGCGTATCAAGAAAGTTCGCATCACCGAGAGTGCAATGCGTTCTATGACTCCATAATGGAACGACCCCACAATTCAAACTGGCAGGTGGTGACCTTCAACAAGCCACTTCTTTTCACTCGGGACCAGGAGGAGGTCTGGATGTTTAACCCGAAGCGGCGGTACATCCTGAACGCGAACCAGCTCAGGAACCTCCAGGTGCCAACTGACCACATTGAGACCATCTCGGATCTCAAGGGGTGCTCCGACTACCGCCCTTTGTCCGCTGGCGCACACCTTCCGGGTTCCAGCATACTGGTCGAGCGATACCGTGAACGGGGCATTGGCGACCTGCTGTTCACAACAGGCCCACTGAACTACCTCCACCATCTCGCAGGCGGCGATCTGTACGTCGACTACTACGCTCTCTCAAGCCGGGGCCGGGTGCTCACAGGAAACCCAGTGCTGGCCCACAAGACCGCATTGGCCGGTCCCCTGCACCTCGACGATCTCAGGAACTACGATTACCACTGGATGATCGATACGGGGACTGAGTACAACGAGGAGGCTGACCAGCTGAACGTGTACGACGCCCTGTTCAGGCAGCTTGGGATCAATCCGAATACCGTCGATTCCAAGTGGAAGCGCCCATCAGCCTACCTGTCGACAGACGACCTGAAAAATTTTGACCAGTTCCTCTACTACATCCACGAGGAGCGGCAAGTCGACCTCCGCAGCGTCCCTTACTACGTCGTGGCCCCTTTGAGCTACGGATCACTCCGCGTTATGGACTACCGCATATGGCTTGAAGTCATAAACATGCTGTCCCAGCGGCGCCCAGTGGTTGTTGTGGGCCATTTGGCAGACCGATTGCCCGCCACGTCAATGACGGTAGGCGAGTTCAGCCAGAGACTGGACGGGATGGGTGAGAAGGTTATCAATGTGATGGGGAACACCCCCGAGCGTGTCATGATGTCCGTGATCGCTGGAGCCAAATGCGTCGTCTGCCTCGATTCGGCCCCGCTCTACATCGCCCAGGCATTCAGGACACCCGCAGTGTCCATCTGGGGAACGCACGATCCCGGAGTGCGTATCGGATACGACAAGGATTACATGGAACTGGCGGTCTGGAACCGTAGCGCCTGCCGCTTCTCGCCGTGCTTCGCTTACGCCAAGTTCCCAGAGAAAAAGTGCCCCAACGGCGCCAATCAGGACGTATGTGAGCCACTGGCCACAGTCAACCCAGACTCGATCATGGAAAAAGTGGACATGGTCGAGAGCGCCAACCTGGTGATTGAACCCGTCGCAGTCTCGAAAGGATAATATGTCACGAGGTAAGCCACGGCAATCCCATGAGGTCCCTAAACTCAAGGCTATCGAGCTTGAAGGCGACTCGGTGGACATCGACTATTTCCTTAAACACGAATTTGTAGACATTTTCGAGCCGTGCCAAACTCTCCCTGCGATTATCGAGTGGATCAACTCACATTTGCAGTTCTACCATCAAGAGCGCATCGCTCTGAAGCAGGACGCTAAGAAAGCAGAGGCCAGGGCCTACTTCGATCTCAGGAATGGGATCTTCGAGGAACGCGGCTACGGAAAGATGACAGAAGCGGCACTGGGCCACGCGATCTGTCTCGAAGAATCGGTGATCGAGGCCCATGACAACTACGCAGGGGCCTGTTCCTGGGCCAAACGACTTGAAAATTTGATGGTCTCCATGCAACTCCGACTCGACATGCTGAGATCATCTGAAGCGACACGACGAAAACTGGTTGAACCTATAACCGACTAACAACGACAGACAATATGAGCAATACGATAGCAGAACTCTCAGCAGACCTGATGGGCGAGATTGACGACGAATCGAAGTACGTCAAGTCCCGCACAACTACTTTCCGGCGTGTGAAACTGGAGAAGGGCGAATCCTGGCTGGTTCGGTTCCTTCCTTACGCCATGGGCGAAAAGAAAATGTTCTACGCCCGCATCGCCCAGCACTGGTACGGGAATAAGCCCTACGTGTGCCCTCGCGAGACGGCGGCAGAGTGGGGAGGAGACGCCGATTACAGCTGCCCAGTGTGCAACCTGGCCGAGGACCTGGAGTCACGTGGTCTCTCTGACGGCGACATGAAGATCGTTCGCGGGTTCGCTACGCGCCCGTCGTGGAACGCGTGGGTTTTGGTTTACCAGAAAGACACTGGAAAGGGTGATCCCGAGATGATCAGCGGGTCTGACATGTGGGAGCCCTACGAGTACAACATGTCGTCAACGGCCTTCGACGAACTCACCACGATCCTCAAGCGCAGCACGCGAGGGGGCCGAAACGCCGCCGCCAATCCGCTTGGCATCCTGGACCTGGAAAATGGTACTG
>CALACF010000058.1 GCA_937890245.1 uncultured Flavobacteriales bacterium | reverse complement strand
CTTTCTGCTTTTCAGCAAGCTGGACAGAGTACTCAGACTCTTTCTTGCGACGACGGTTGGGGCCATGCTGGCCAGGACCGTACTGTCGACGCTCCAACGCCTTGTCCGGACCGAAAATCGGTTCACGGAAACGACGGGAGATTTTGGATTTGGGACCGATATAACGTGCCATAATTTGCTCTCTTCTGTGCTTATAAGGTCAGACGCGCTGGTTCAAACGCGACGGTGCTTTGGTGGGCGACATCCGTTGTGTGGCAACGGCGTGACATCCTGGATTTCGATTACCTCGATGCCCAAGTTGTGCAGCGTGCGGATGGCACTCTCACGACCTGAACCTGGGCCTTTAACGAAGACTCTTACCTTCTTCAGCCCGTGTTCCATGGCTTCTTTGGCGCAATCTTCTGCTGCACATTGTGCAGCATAGGGCGTGTTCTTCTTAGAACCACGGAATCCCATCTTGCCAGCGCTTGACCAGGAAATAACCTGTCCAGTTGCGTTGGTTAACGTGACGATGATGTTGTTGAAAGACGCGTGAATGTGGGCTTGACCCACACCGTCTACGCGGACTTTCTTCTTGCTCTTTTTGGTGCTCTTAGCCATAATAGGGGAGGTGATCGATTCTTTGTCCTGGGTTCAGGACGATGAATTACTCTAAGTGAATTACTTCTTCTTGTTTGCTACAGTCTTCCGCTTGCCCTTCCGGGTGCGAGAGTTGTTTTTCGTGCGCTGGCCACGAAGTGGCAAGCCAGAACGGTGGCGGATTCCGCGGGTACAACCGATGTCCATCAATCGCTTGATGTGCGTCTGTACTTCTGAGCGAAGCTCACCTTCTACTTTGATTCCGGTGATGAGTTCGCGGATCTTTGAAACTTCGTCGTCAGACCAATCATCAACGCGCGTGTTGGCGTCAACTTTTGCGTCAGACAAAATTTGTTCTGAGCGAGATAATCCAATGCCGTAGATATACGTCAGAGCGATTACTCCGCGCTTATTCCGGGGGATGTCTATACCTGAGATACGGGCCATAGCTATTTTTCAGTTACCCAAGGATTAACCTTGGCGTTGCTTGAATTTCGGGTTCTTCTTGTTGATCACAAACAACCGCCCCTTTCTACGGACGAGTTTGCAGTCCGTCGAACGGACTTTGATGGAAGCTCTGGTCTTCATGATACTTGCTTAATTCTTGTAACGGAACGTGATGCGACCTTTGGTCAAATCGTAGGGCGACATGTCGACGCGAACGCGATCACCTGGCAGAATCTTGATGTAGAATTTCCGCATTTTCCCAGAGATGTGGGCGGTGATGATGTGACCATTCTCCAACTCGACCCGGAACATTGCGTTTCCGAGGGCTTCGTTGATGGTTCCATCTTGTGTTATCGACGCTTGCTTCGCCATAGGTGCTGTTTCGTTTTTTTTTTCTGTTAATCTATCTCCTCTGATCAGCTCGCTTTCGCTGCCAATACTTCCTCGATGTACTCAAATGTTGAAAGGACTTCAACGTCATTTTCTCCAACCGCGACGTCGTGCTCAAAATGTGCACTTGGCAAACCATCCGCTGTTGCGATGGTCCAACCGTCATCTCCGTGAAGAATATTTTTCGTCCCCAGGTTGATCATTGGCTCTATGGCCAATACCATCCCGGCTTGAAGTTTGACTCCGTTTCCAGCGCGACCATAATTGGGCACTTCGGGGGGCTCGTGTAAGTCACTGCCCAGTCCGTGTCCAACCAGTTCACGCACGACGCCAAAGCCATTGGCCTCAGCGTAGGATTGGCATGCATGGCCGATATCTCCAATCCGGTTCCCCGCAATGGCTACATCAATCGCACGCTCCAAACACTCACGTGTCACGTCCAACAAACGTCGTACTTCAGCCGACACCTCGCCCACCTCAAAGGTGTACGCGCTGTCTCCGTAGAATCCGTTCATCAGGACTCCGCAGTCAACCGACACGATGTCGCCAGACTGCAGCGGCACGTCATTGGGAATCCCGTGAACCACGTGGTGGTTAACGGAGGTACAAAGCGAATTTGGAAATCCGTTGTACCCTTTGAAACCCGGCTCGGCGCCGTGGTCGCGGATAAAGGCTTCAGCTACGGCGTCCAGTTCAAGGGTGGTCACCCCTGGCTTGATACGCTCGGCCACTTCAGCCAATGTCCTTCCAACAAGTAAAGAACTAGCTCGAATAAGCTCAATCTCGGATGCGGTTCGCAACTGTACCCGGGGTCGTGCCATTTCGAATATTTGATCAGCCGGCCATACCACTGACAGACGTGCCTTGACGACCCCGGAGGTTACCGGACTTCATCAAGCCATCGTACTGTCGAGACAGCAGGTAGCTTTCAATTTGTTGAAGGGTGTCAAGAATGACGCCCACCATAATCAACAGCGATGTTCCGCCGAAGAAAATGCTAAATGACTGCGAATGCGTCAACCCTGCGTTGAACACAATCGACGGCAAAATGGCAATCAATCCCAAGAACACTGCACCGGGCAAGGTGATCTTAGAAATGACATTGTCCAAAAACTCCATCGTTGGACGGCCAGGTTTCACACCGGGAACAAAATTCCCTTGACGCTTCAGGTCATCCGCCATTTGCTGGGGGTTGACCGTAATGGCCGTGTAAAAGTACGTGAACAACACAATCGTTGCAAAGAACAAGAGGTTGTAAGCAAGTCCATTGAAATCACCCAACGAACGCAACACACTGCTCTCAGCGAGCGACTCGTTTTGCGTGAGGTAAAGCGGCACAAACATGATCGCTTGAGCGAAGATGATTGGCATCACTCCACTGGAGTTGACCTTCAAAGGAATGTACGAACGTGCACCTGATCCTTGTGGCAAGTAGCTAGAGCTGGCCTGCTGCAAACGGGCCATTTCAACTGGTACCCGACGCACACCTTGAACCAAAGCAACCGACAGTCCAATCACCACAAACATGGCGAAGATCTCCACGAGGAAGAAGTACAGGTTTGTATCCGGGTGAATGAACTCCTGGATGATTGCCTGCGGGAAGGTTGCTATGATACCGATCATGATCAGCAACGAGATGCCGTTTCCGACGCCGCGCTCAGTGATACGCTCACCGATGTACATGATCAACAACGTAGCCGAAGTCAAGATGATGACAGAGCTGAACCACCACAAAGCGCCTGGATTCACAACCGCACCTGGCACACTTGCAACCGTAGATGCGAGGTAACCTGGGGCCTGAACCAAGGTGATGGCAATGGTCAAGAAGCGGGTCCATTGGTTGAGCTTCTTACGCCCACTTTCGCCGTCCTGCTGCATTTTCTGCACGGTCGGCACTGCGAGTCCCATCAATTGCATGATGATGCTCGCAGAGATGTAAGGCATGATGCCCAAGGCAAAGATTGAAGCACGTGTGAACGCACCACCCGTGAACAATGCAAGGATATCGCCCAAGCCGCCACCCGAAGATGCCATTTGCTCAGCGAGAACATCGCTATTCACACCCGGCAATACGATGAACGAACCGATACGGTAGATCAGGATAAATCCCAAGGTGATACCCAATCGCTTGCGCAACTCTTCGTGTGCCCAGATATCTCGAAGTTTTTGGAAGAAGCTCTTCATTTTCAGAGATATCAGAGGGTTGAAGCGCTACCGCCCGAAGCCTCAATTGAGGTCAGCGCGGTGGCAGAAAATTTGTGCGCAGTGATCGTCAATTTTGACTTCAACTCACCACGACCGAGGATTTTGACCAAGTCGCGCTTCTGCGCCAAG
Organism: uncultured Flavobacteriales bacterium; assembly: GCA_937890245.1. Lineage (GTDB taxonomy): Bacteria > Bacteroidota > Bacteroidia > Flavobacteriales_D > Sanyastnellaceae > UBA8752. The sequence continues at coordinate 574 of CALACF010000058.1, read as the reverse complement.
CCATTTTCAACCAACACCTCAGGGGTGATGGCATCAATCGATTTGCGTTCTGCCAATTCCTGGAGATCGTCCAAGTTGACAGCCTTATAGGCAACGCGGTTGCGGTTCTTAAAACCAAACTTAGGAACGCGTCGCTGGAGGGGCATTTGGCCGCCTTCAAATCCACTCTTGCGAGAGTATCCTGAACGAGACTTTGCTCCTTTGTGACCACGCGTAGAAGTACCACCGTGTCCGGATCCTTCTCCGCGACCAACTCGCTTTCGCTGCTTGGTAGATCCCTGGGCCGGTTTGAGGCTATGGAGATTCATGATTTTGCTGGGTTACGGGTTATTTTTCTTGCACTTTGACCAAGTGAGACACTTTGCGCACCATGCCGAGAATTTGCGGCGTGGCGGTGTGTTCCACAGGGTTGTGCAATTTTTTGATTCCCAAAGCCTGAAGGGTCAACTTCTGGCGTTTTGGACGGTTGATGGCGCTTCGCACCTGGGTGATAACAATCTTGCCCATGATCTTATCCGTTTAGTACGCGGTGAACAGAGATGCCGCGAAGATCAGCTACATCTGCTGCGTTGCG
>CALACF010000057.1 GCA_937890245.1 uncultured Flavobacteriales bacterium | reverse complement strand
CTTTTGGGCGGCCGGCATGCCAAGCCAACGCATGATGTCAGCTGTATTTGCATAGGAAAGCCGCGACATATTAATGCCGCCTTCTCCGAGCAACTGAATGACGCGCGAAGCGATGGCCTTCAGTTCATCGTCAATGGGTCGCTCGAGCAGGGCGTCAATCTCTCGGACATTCCCGCCGGGATACGGCTTAGGCCAGAGGGCTTGGGCGTAGCTTAATGCCTGGAAATGACCGACGCACTCTACGCGAATGGCGGAGGGGTTTGCTGTTTTTTCTTCACTTGGAACCAGTTTGACAAGGCTGCCGTTGGCGCTCAAAACGCCTTGGTCCGCGAAGGGGATTCCGAAGATATTTGGACGGTCACTGCTGCGAAGTTCGTCGAGCAATTGGACGTACGCCTTCTGTTCGACGTCAATTAAGCGCCGCTCCCCTTGGGTCATCACGATCGCCAAGGGCATCAAGGGTATGGCTTTACGCTGGAGGTCCATGTGCTTAATAAACTGCAGGATGGACCAAGGGTTGCCGGATTGGCATAGAAATCGGTCGACAAGTTTGTCAACGCAACCAGCTACTTAGGGAAATTTGTCCGCAACCAGGCCGTGGACAAAGGTTCCTGCCAAGGCGCCAATCAATCCCATGACCACGGGCGAGAATCCCGCTCCAAGCCAGATGAACAGCGGCCCGGGGCAAGCACCCGTCATAGACCAGCCGAGGCCGAAGATGACGCCTCCAAAGAGGTGGTTTTTCCATCTGGCGGGATAGTGGAAGACGTCGAACGCATTGCCAGTCCGGGTCGCCATGATAGCCATGATAGTGGTGATGACAGGTCCGACCACGTACTATGGCCAGTATTGAAGTTCGAGCATTTGCACCAATTGGAGCTGAAATGGTTGTCAGACTTCGCATGGCGCGTGCACTTAAGCATGCGGTTGTCTACATGTCAGTGCCGCCTACTTCAGTCCAATTTCCTTCAGCCGGTGGTCTAAATATTCTTGAGCCGTCCAGCTTTTGTAGTCTTTCGATCCCATAATGGGCGTGAGGGACATGGGGCCAACGGGGTGCAAAAAGAAGGGAACAGAATAACGTGGAGTGTGCCATAGGTTACGCTCCGGTAAGGCAACACGGTGGGTGGTTGACTTGAGAATGCCTCCGGTCAGGTTCTGGAGCATGTCGCCGACGTTGATCGTGATGTGCTCTGTGTGCGCGCCGACCTGTAGCCATTTGCCATTGGCGTCGAGCACTTCCAGTCCTCCGGCGCTGCTACCAACGAGCAGGGTGATCAAGTTGATGTCCTCGTGTTCGCCGGCCCGAATCGAACCTTCAGGCTCGCCTACGATGGGCGGGTAGTGGATGGGGCGCAGTACGCTGTGGCCACCGCGCACCTTTTCGTCAAAGAAATTTTCGTCAAGCTCGAGTCCGATGGCCACGGCCTTCAGCAACGCCATCCCGACGTTCTCAAGGGACGTATACAGATTGCGACCGCTGGGCGCAAAATCAGGCACCTCGGGCACGACCGGGTTTTCCAT
>CALACF010000056.1 GCA_937890245.1 uncultured Flavobacteriales bacterium | reverse complement strand
GGTGGTGGTTGTCGAGCATGAGGAGGCCATCATACGTGCGGCCGACCACATCGTCGACATGGGCCCGCTGGCAGGGTCGCAAGGCGGCGAGGTGGTCTTTGCTGGCGACTTTGCTGCGCTGCTATCCTCTGAGGTCTCCTTGACATCTGACTACCTGCTGGGAAGGAAGAAGATTTGTCCGCCTGCTAAGCGCCGTCCCAATACAGGACAAATCACAGTCGAGGGCGCCCGCGGCCACAACCTACAGAACGTCAACGCTAGCTTCCAACTCAGCGCCTTAAATGTTGTGAGCGGCGTGAGCGGCAGTGGAAAGAGCACCCTTGTTTCTGAGGTGTTGCTTCCGCATTTACAGCGTGAGCTGAACCAGCCTGGAAAGAAGCCCCTCGAGAGCGATGGTGTGAGCGGCGATGTGTCTAAAATCAAGGCCGTCGAATGGGTGGACCAGAACCCCATTGGCAAAAGCTCCCGGTCAAATCCCGCGACGTACGTCAAAGCATATGACGAGGTGCGCAGTTTGTTTGCAAAGCAGGCCATGGCCAAGGCGCGCGGATACAAGCCAGCGACATTCTCGTTCAACACCAAGGGCGGGCGTTGCGAGACCTGTGAGGGCGAGGGACAGGTGACAATCGGGATGCAATTCATGGCCGACGTGACCCTGCAATGTGACCTTTGCAAGGGAAGACGCTTCAATGACGAAGTCCTCGAGGTGAGGTACCGCGAAAAGAATATTCACGACATCTTGGAGATGACGGTCTCTGATGCGATTGGGTTTTTCAGCGAGGTGCCAGGCTTGGTGCGCAAGCTCACGCCACTGCTCGATGTAGGTCTGGGCTACGTATGCATGGGCCAACCCTCGAGCACATTAAGTGGCGGCGAAGCGCAGCGAATCAAATTGGCCTCCTTCTTATCTAGAGGTGGCCGCGCGGAGCACACCTTGTTCATCTTCGACGAACCGACCACGGGGCTGCATTTTCACGACGTCGCCATCTTGCTCACCGCCTTTGACGCCTTGATTGCGCATGGCCACACGGTTGTATGCGTCGAACACAACTTGGACGTCATCGCGATGGCAGACCATGTCGTCGACATCGGCCCCGGCGGTGGAATTCACGGAGGAAAGGTTGTAGCCAGCGGTACCCCTGAACAAATAGCGGCCCATCACGCATCGGTGACAGGCCGCTTTTTAAAAGATAAGCTGGCTTCGGTTTAGACCGAAATCACTCGCCGCCAAAGGAGAAGGCCACCTGGCGCTCTTCGATTAGGTCGAACACTTCCTCACCAGGCTTGCCGGTTGAACGCGTACGTCCGTGGATGTTCAGAACCCCGGAAACCACGCCCTCAGTCGTGAGCTGCATCAGGAGGATGCGGCCGTCTTTTCCAGCGCGCGCTTGAAGCATGTCAGGCGTGACGAACCAAGCACCGTTGTCGCTAAAAATTCGGCCGCCCGTAGCAAACTCAGAAAAATCAATCATGAAGCCGGTCAGCGCATTCATGTAGTTGTCCGCAAAGCCAATCGTAACCCAGCTGTCATACTTGAGCTCGTCATTTGACTCGGCCAATGAGCGCTGCGTGTCTTTGGCGAGGTCGCCTCCGAGATTACTCTGGTAGAATGGCTTGGTGCTCTCTACGATCAAGACATCCTTGCCATCGCCAAAAATGGCATCGATCAAATCACCTTCGTTTTCCATGAGGGCGTAAACGCGGTACGTCGTACCGGGAACGGCTCCTCCATTGTCAATAGCATCAGCTTCGATGCGGACGAACTGGGCAGAAGTTGAATTGGCACACCCTAATGCGATGAGCATTAACAAGGCCGGAGCAAAACGAGAAATGGGTTTCATGTGTAGGATTTGTAGGAGTCAATAATGGGGAAACAAGATCAATTGCGGATGATCCAACTGCGGTCTAGGACGCGGCCTCCGAATGATCGGCTGTTGAATCCGCCTGATTTTCGAGGCAGGTAGTACGAAATCGTGAGCTCGTGGGTGTGCGGAGAAAGGCGGCCGACATCACTGGTGGTTAAGTCGTAGCTGTACGTGACCTGCACATCTTTTGCGCCGCCGCCGATGGATAGTACGATGGCGTCGCCTTGGCGGAAGCCGATACCGCCCCAAAGCATCTGTCGGTAGGAAAAGTTGAGATAGGCGTCCAATTGAGCGGGCGTTGCTCCCGTGAAACGAGCGACAGCCGATGGCTTGAACGTGAAGTCGTTGTTGATCGCGTAGCGGTAGTGGCCCATCAAGAGGTAATGGCGGGCGAGGCGGTTGCGTTGGTTTGTGGGTTCTGAATCCCAACCGATCGCAGATTGCAGAAGGTTAGGCGCTGCCAGACCAAAGGCGTAGTTTTTGCCGAAGACCATCATGCCGAAACGGGCATCTGCAGTGAAACTCGTTTCCAAGGCACCAGTCAGTGCGGGGTCATTTTGTTCGAGCACATCAAGGTCACGGCCGTCGAAAGTGAGCTGCTGGGCCATTAGACCGAGGCCCAAGGAGACCGCATCCTCATTGTTCAAGTCGAGGGTGTAGGTCCCCGTGAATTCGACGCCGGTGCGGCGCATGGCACCACCCATATCGTCTTGCTCGAGCACG
>CALACF010000055.1 GCA_937890245.1 uncultured Flavobacteriales bacterium | reverse complement strand
AAACTGAACCTGTGGCTTGTAACCGATTTTATGGTCGATCCACTTTCCCCAGGTACGCCCGAGCCAGCGCCCATCTTCTAAGGCAAGTGGACACGACAAGGTGTCGGTCAACGTCCGCCCACCTGGCGAGACAAGCTGCACGAAAAAGTAGGCGTTGTTGAAGGGGTAGTCCTCATTGTGACGCAGCGAAATAAAGACATTGTGCAGGCGATCTGCCTGCTCAATCTCGAAGCTTAGATGCGCCGTATCGGCCTGCGACCAGCCGCCGGGATCCACCGCCGCTGTGTCTGTCGACAACGGCTGGGGGCCGCATGAAGACAGGGCAAATAGCGCGACAATTGCGGCGCCAAAGAAGGGTTGGGAGCAGTCGCGGAATCGCATCATGGGGAAGGGGTTGCGCTCGGCAAGTGAAGCAGGGCCTGCACCCGCATGCTGAGGTCGATGAAAACCGTGCGGCCGTATACATTTCCGGCAATTTCTGCGGCTGCTTTTTCCAATTCGTCGCGCATCTGTGACACGTTTCCATGGTGGATGAACCGAGCAAATTTCTGTGCAAAGGCCAATTCCTCCTCGCGCAAACGAACAAGTGATTCCGCACCGTAATTGGCCACAATGCATTGGCGCGTCATGTGCAGAGCGTAGTCAAAAAACTGCTTCTGCTCCTCGCGGCCCAACTCGTGAAAGTCGGTGGCGAGTTCGGTTATGCGCTGGCCTGCGCGGCCATAGCAGGCACGCATCCATTGGACGTAGAGCGCAAAACCAGCTGAAGCTGGGGAGGCGGCCACGCGGCGCGCCACGGCCATGTCGCCGTCGGCCAGCCGCAGGGCGTCGTTCAACGGGGCTGTTGCAACACCGGCTGCCGTCAACCGCTGGGCGATCGACGCTTCGTCATAGGGCGGAACGTTCCATCGTTGGGTGCGAGAAATCACAGTCGCCGGCAAGCCGTCTGTCGTCGTGGTTATGAGAAGGAACAGCGTCTTTTTTGGAGGCTCTTCCAGGATCTTCAGCAGCTTGTTGGCCGCGTCGATACGCAGGCTCTGGGCGCCCCAGATTACGAGAACTTTCCATCCACCGGCGTACGCTGTGAGGTGCAGTTTCCGCACAATTTCGGTCGACTCGCGGACTGAGATATAGGGCTGCTTGTTGCCCGTGGCAATCTTTTCACGCCAATCGATAAGGTCGAAATCTGCTTGGGCCGAGTCGGCGATCAACGCCCGCCACTGGCCCTGAAAATGCTCGCTGATTGCGTGGTCCTTGCCCGCGGGCTTGCAGACCGGGAAAGTGGAATGCAGGTCGGGGTGTTGGCCCGCGTCGTGTTGGCGGCAAGATGGGCAGCTATTGCAGGCATCCGGTTCCGGGCGCTCGCAGTGGAGCGTGCGCGCTATGTCGAGCGCCCATTGTAGCCCGCCGCGACCGAGCGGACCGACGAACATTTGGGCATGCGCCAAGGTGCCGTGTTGGACCTGCTCGCGTATGCGAGCCCACATTTGTTGGCGCGGGGTGCTCATTGCGGCCGAATTTACGGCGTGGGCTGTTGAATTCGGGGTGGGGCCCATCGCAAACTGAAGCGCAATTCTCGGCCAGCGCCACTGAGGGCTGAGGCGAAGACTTTGTAGTGGCGATCGGTGATGTTGTGCAGGCCCGCCGACAAGGTGAAGCCGCCTTTGACGGGGGCTTCGAGGGTTGCTGATGCCGTCCACCAAGCTGGGCTGCCATCGGCCAAGGCCTCGCTCGGGTTGTCGGTCGACCCCGGAGCGAAGTCCTCGATGGGTTTTGCAGCACTGCCGCGTGCTTGGACGCCCCACTTCAGTCCCGAGCCGTAGGTCTTGGTCAAGGCAAACCGCCCAAAGGTCGGGGGGATGTGCCCCAATGGGACCTCCTCGGGCTGGAGCACACGCCCGTTTGTGAAGTTGAGCGCGGTTTCGATGCGCCAGCCCGCATCGAAGTGATGCCGATAATCCAGGACCAGGCCGTTGATTTGGGCCTGCTCTGCATTGGCATTGAATTGGACGCGGTGCATTTCACCCTCGACAAAGAGTGAGTCCGAGCCGTTCAAGCTTCCGTTGACCGGGACGATGGCGTCGACGAGCCATGTTTGGAAGGCGCCGATGTGGAAACCGCGGAGTGCGAAGCCGCTCTCGAGGGAGTAGAGCGTCTCGGGGCGGATGTCGGCCGTGGGGACCACGACGTAGCCGTTTTTTGCGCGGAGTTTGCCGACATCGTCTACGTTGGGGTTGCGGTATGCTGTGGCGGCATTGGCATACAGCTTGAGGTGGCGGCCGAGTGCCCGCTCGACAGAAGCGCTGCCGGTGAGGGCGCCGCGGTTGTAATTGATGCGGTCAAAGGGCAGCGCCAAGCCTTGCTGTTGCTCGAATGCTGCGTCGAGCCAAGCGCGAGAATAGCGGGCGCCTGTGGTGATAGCCCAGCCGTTGATGTCGCGCTGTAGGGCCGCGTAGGCGCTGAGCGAGCCCATGGTGCTGCCGGCGTTGGGGTAACGTGTCAGCGCTTCACCAGCTGTGCCGTTGGTGATGTCGAGCGTTCCCGCCCGGCTGCTGACGAGGTTGTGCGTCCACTCTGCGCCGTAACTCAACTCCCAGGCGCCACACATCTTGTCGATGTCGGCCTGCAAGCTGTACACCGTCACATCCTCGACCTGCGTCTCGCGGATATCACTGCCAAAGCCTCGTTTGACACGGTCCTCGTCGATGTTTTGGACTGCAGCTGTGATTTCGAGGCGGCCGATGCAGAGCTGGTGGTCGCGGTAATGCAGGGCGAGAAGCCGACGCTTTTGGAGGCCGTAATGCCATTCTGACCACCTGAGGCCGCCGTCCGATGTCAAGTCGTTTAGCTTGTCAAAGCGGTTGATCGGCGAGGAGATGCTGAGCTGAGCGTTCAGCTCAAGATGCCGCTCGGGCCCGCCAAATCTGACCTTTTGTACGACGTCCGTTTGCGAATACCCCGTTCGTGGTTGGACACGCAGGTCCGTATTCTGCCAGGCGGTGTCTCGCGCGAGGCTGTCGACGATCACGCGGCCGGCGATGGCGTTCACCTGCCCCCAAGTCGGATCGCCGTGGGGCCGCCACGACCCCATGCGCAGGTCACCGAAATTTCTGAAGCTGATGGACGTGAAGTAGGCCAATTCCGCCCCGCCAACGTTAGCTTCTGCGTGGATCGTCGGCGCGTTGTTGGCGCTCGCCCAGCCCAGATGCACAGCCGAACGGGTGCCTGCTTGGAAGTTCGGTCGGCGCGTGCGGTAGTGGACCACGCCCCCCATCGCATCGCTGCCAAAAAGAACGGACGAGGCCCCCGTAATCACATCGACGCCCGCCAAGGCGAGCGGGTCCACCGTGACCGAATTCTGGAGGTGGCCGCTGCGGAAGATCGCATTGTTCATCCGGATGCCGTCCACCACGAGGAGGACGCGATTTGCCTCGAAACCTCGAATGATGGGCGAGCCGCCGCCTTGTTGGCTGCGCTGCACCAT
>CALACF010000054.1 GCA_937890245.1 uncultured Flavobacteriales bacterium | reverse complement strand
AGCTCGTTCTCCTGGATCATGGCCCGACCGCGGGCGCTTAGATCGAGGGACTTTTCTTGCAAGCCCTCAGCACGGGTCTTGACGGCATTTACCCGTTCGCGGCGTGGTTCATCGGCGTAGGATTCGTCTTCGCCCCAGCTGATGAGGTCGGACTCGATGTCATCAAAGGCAACCGAGCGGCGGGCGTGAGACCGAGAGGTCCACACGCCTGTCAAGCGATCCGTATTCTCGGCCTTCACCTCTGTGGAGACCACCCGCGCACGAACCTCTGCAAGCAGGGCCTCGCGGTAGTAGTCTTCGGCTGCGTCGCGCTTGCGAGAGGACAGTGCTTGGACGTAGTCGCTGCTGCGGTTCAGGGCTGCAGCCTGGTCCATTTCTCGTTGGTTTGAGGCGAGGTCAGCTTCCATCTGAGCATCAGCAGCGGCTCTGGTCATCTCCTGCTCTTGTAACATCCGCGCCTGCTCGGCGGCGTCGCGCTCAACGGCGTCGGCGGCATCAGCCGCATCGGCGGCCGCGTGGTTGCGCACTTCGATGTCAGCATCCAAACCGCCGTCGCCGAGCAAGTTCGCAAGCCTGCGAAGGCGGCTTTGGGGGTAGCGCTCTGTGGGGCGCATATCGGCCGCTTCGGTGTAGAGGCCTTGCGCATCGAGGTAGCTCTTTGCATCAAAGGCCTCGTCGGCGCGGCGCACCACATCTTCGTAGGCCCGATCCGAGGCCGCCTGATCTGGACCAGCCGAACCCTCGGCTGCAGCAATTTCTTCGGGCGTCAAATCCACGATGCGGTCCGTACAAACTTGCGAGCGCTCAGCCGGGTAGCTCTCGGCGGGATAGAGTGCGAGGGCGCGGTCGTATTGGGCTTTTGCCTCACTGTATTCGTCCTTGTTGAAGCGGCGATCGGCGAGCTTGATCAAGCCATCGTACTCCTTGCGTTTTTCGCGTTCAGCCTTTTCCGCCTCTGCCGCCGAATCCACTTCCATGCCGCCGCGCGAGCGGTCTCGGCCCGTCTGGCCAGAACCTTCAGCCTCAAGGGCATCGTCGGCTTCATTTTCTTCCACCGAGACGTCCGCCGTCCCTTCGAGTGCCGCAATTTCCGCGAGCACCTCAGCCAATAAGGTCGCCGCCTCCAGCTCATCGGGTCGGATTTCCAGCACGCTTTCGAATCCAGTTTGTGCCGCCGACCAATCCTCGATCTTCATGCTCCGCTTTGCCTCGCGCATCAACCTAGAAACCTCCGCTTCTTCGGCAGCGAGATCTTCAGCGCGCGCCAAATTTTCTTCTGCCTCCGTGAGCATTTCGATGGGTCGCGATTCGTTGGGATAAAGGGCCAATGCACGCTCAAGCCAAGTAATGCTCTGGGCCCAGCGCTCCCGGCCGAACTCAACCTCGGCCTTGCGCATGTGCTCATCGAACTCCTTTCGCGCCTTGCTTTCGTCGGGAGCATCCTGTTGTAAACGAGCCAACTCCATCTCCACCTCACGCTGAATGCGGCTGGTGTACGGAAAGTCAAAGTCGAGGGTGGCCGAGGTGACATTGTAGGCTGCGCGGCCGATGGGCTTGGCGAGAATGGCCGGATCAAACCCCTCTGGCACAGTAAATAAAGTCATGTCGGCATCGAGCTTGAAGCCAACTTCTGATGGGTCAACTGCCGCATCGCCGAAGGTGATTTCTACTACACGATCAGAAAGTCCTTCGAATGAGTAGACGATGCGGTAGTCAAATCCGCCGGGCAAATCAACGTTGTAATTGCCGTTGCGCAAGGTCTCGATTTCGTCAAAAGGAGCGCCGTTCTGGAAGATCGTCACGCTCACCCCGGCCAACTTCTCGCCGTCCGCTTTCTCCCGCACCGTGCCGTTCAGAAGGATTTGATATCCATCTTGTGCGGCCAATTCAGAAGCGCTCGGAAAAGAGCCCAAAAACAGCGCGAGCAAAACAAAAGTGCGCAGCCACAAAACCGCTCGCTTGGGATCAAGCGAAACGGACGGTGATTGATATATTTTGCGGATATTCAAAACGAGCATGAAGTCACAAGGGCACAGCAAGCAATAACGGGAAAATATGGCATTTAGTTATTGGGAACGGGAAGGGTTATTAGGCCGCGTTGATCACGTGGTTGTCGGCGCTGGAATCGTCGGGATGTCTTGCGCGCTCGCCTTGCGGGAACGCTTGCCTGGCGCGACAATCCGCGTTATTGACCGCTCGGCGTTGGGCGATGGAGGGACGACTAGAAACGCCGGATTTGCCTGCTTCGGAAGCCCCTCCGAACTGTTCGAAGACCTCGAGGCCTTGGGAAAAGACGCGTTTTTGGAGCTGGTCGAGCGCAGATGGAGCGGTTTGCAGCGCTTGAAGCAGCGACTTGGCGAGGATGGAATTGGCTTTCAGCCGACGGGTTCGTGGGAAATTTTCACGGGCCTTGAAGGCGTCAAATCTTCTGCGCGCGTGTCGCGGTGTTTGGGTGCTTTAAATCTGCTGCTCGAGCCGGTTTTGGGGCCCGATGTTTTTCGCCCCGCCCCCGAAGCCGCACGGGCTTGGCTGGCCGTCGACGCGGTGCACAGCCCACTGGAGGGGATCATCGACACGGCAAAGATGGTCCGCAGTTTTTGGCGGCTGCTCGACGAGGCTGGCATCGAGCGGGTGAACGGACTCGAGGTCACGGGCTTCGAGGAAGGGTGCAACGGCAAGGGCGTTCGCATCTCCACGCCCCACGGCTCCCTCGACGCAGGCCAGGCTTGGATCTGCACCAACGCCATGGCCACCGAACTGCTCGATGACCTGGGAAAAGTACTTCTGGTCAAGCCCTCCCCCAACCGGGTGCTGGTTACTGAAAAGCTTTCAAGTTTGCCAATGGAGGGCGCATTTCACTCGGAACGCGGCTATATCTACTACCGCACTGTCGACGGCCGAATTTTGATCGGCGGCGGCCGACATTGGGGGCACGACAAGGATTGGGTTTACAGCTCTGACGGAAAACAGGCGCTGTCCATCATGGTCTGGGACAACCAACTCATCGACTTCATCTCCGACCGCCTTGGCTACAAACCAACCATCGAGCACCGCTGGATGGGCTGGATTGGCGTGGGGAAAAAGCGCATGCCACTGATTGGCAGCGCCAGTGACCGCATCCATTATGCTGTGCGCTTGGGTGGTATGGGCGTTGCGATCGGCATGGAGGTTGGCGTGTCGTTGGTCGAGCATGGGCTGGGCGCGAAGATGTGAAACTTTTGGCGCTTAAGCCCGTATAGAGGCGCATGTCCATGTTCTCTCTACTCGCCTCTCTCGCACTGTTTGCACCCGACTCGACGTCCGCTTCGAAGACGCCAGCCCCTATCATTGCTGGGCTCCAGGCAGGCCCTATGATCTTGGGCTCTTCCGATAACAGCGCCCACCACTTGGGCAACACGGGCTA
>CALACF010000053.1 GCA_937890245.1 uncultured Flavobacteriales bacterium | reverse complement strand
TCTTCTCGGAGTACGCCGAGGGCAGCTCGAACAACAAATACATGGAGATCTATAATCCAACGGATTCAGATATTTCCTTGGCACAATACAATATGGCCAACCAGAGCAATGGCGCCGACAACACGGACCCCACGGCTGCTGCGTGGGATTACTGGACGCTCAACTTTCCCGCATCGGCTTCGGTTCCTGCGGGCGGAACGTTCTTGATCGTTCATCCGAGCGCTGACCCGACTCTCGTAGCTGAGGCGGACATGACGTACAACTACCTCTCCAATGGCAACGACGCCTGGGGCTTGGTGTACAGCGAGACAATTTCATGGGGCAACGGCGGCGATTGGACCTTGATCGACGTTGTGGGCGAGCCCTACGGGGCGAATCCCGGCTCTTCATGGGCTGTTGCTGGTGTGAACACCGGAACTGTGAATCACACCTTGATTCGCAAGGCGAGCGTGGTGCACGGCAATGCGGATTGGGCAGCTGGCGCTGGAACCACAGTTGAAGACAGCGAGTGGATTGTGCTGGCGAGCGACACAGCCTTGAACAATGGCCTGTTCTCGATCAACACCCACGACTTCTCTGGCTTATGCCAATCCGATGACAGCGGTTGCATGGATCCATTGGCCTTGAACTGGGATGCCTCCGCGTTGGTGGACGACGGTTCTTGTATCTTCATTCCGAACGTGACCATCCAGGAGATTCGCAGTGGCGAGGCCACCGGACTGGTGATCACCACTGGAATTGTAACAGGCGTGTACTTGACCGACGACGGTTCATTCGGTGACAACGCTTCTTTCACGGTGCAAAACGGAACGGGCGCCCTTTCAGGCATCTGGGTTCGTGGAACGGACGCAACGGCGGCCGGCATCGGCAATGTCGCAGTGGGAGACGAAGTACAATTGACGGGCAGCCCTGCCAGCTGGTACGGATTGGATCACATCCCCAGCCCTGACATCGTGATTTTGACTTCAGGCAATGCATTGCCTGCTGCCGAAGTCTTGCAGACGGCCGACGTGAGCCTGGAAGACTGGGAAGGCGTGTTGTCTACAGTGACAGCATCTTGCTCGACAGCAGACTTTGGTTATGGTGAGTTCGGACTCGACGACGGAAGTGGCGTAGCCCGCGTGAATGACCGCGCATACGACGCTGTAGCTGCTGGCATCACGGAAGAGGGCGTGGATTTCCGCGTGACCGCTCCGATTGGATATGCTTTCGGAAACTGGAAGATGGAGCCACGTGATTCGCTTGACGTTGTGCGCCTTGGTTGTACTGATGTAACGTTCCCCAACTACGATGCGCTCGCCATGGAGGACGATGGTTCTTGTGCCAATATTCCTGGATGCACGGATTCTGCCGCGGACAACTACAACCCCGATGCGACTTCTGACGACGGCTCATGTGTGATCACCGGTTGTGATGATTCTACAGCCTTGAACTATGACCCGGCGGTAACGGTAGCTGACAACGCGAGCTGTTACTACACCTTGCCCACCGTTTTGATCAACGAGATCCACTACAATCCTTGCGGATTGCAAGGCGACGACTTTGATTGGGAGTTTGCGGAGTTCGTCAACACGGGTTCGGAATCTGTAGACTTGAGTGGATACGAGGTGTGGACGGGCAACACACCTGCTTTGGCTCTGGCCTTCCCAGAAGGGGCGGTCATTCCAGCCGGCGCATACTTCCTCGTTGTTCCAGGGCCCGTATCGCTTGCCAACTACAGCGGCAACGGATACCAGGTCTTTGAAATGTCGAACGGGAACTTTTCCAACAGCGGATCGACCGTGACGCTCATGGACGGCTTTGGAAACGTGATCGACCAGGTGGTATATGACGATGCCTCACCATGGCCAGCCGATGAGATTGCCATCTTGGGCACTGTCATCGCGGCTTCGCCTGACGGCGGTTGCGCTTCTTTGGAGCTCATTGCTGAGGACTTGGACAACAGCGACCCGGCAAACTGGCAGGCCAGCTGGGTTTCTAATGGGACACCGGGTGCGGCGAACAGCTCAGCTTTTGGTTGTACCGATGGGACTGCCTGTAACTATGTGACGGGCTCACTGCTTGACGACGGAAGCTGTACGTTCGATTGCTATGGTTGTACATACGCAAGCGCTACGAACTACGACGAGACCGCGACGTTTGACGATGGATCATGCGACCTTACGACCGCCAACCCATGTCCGACGGATCTCAACGGAGATGGCACCACGTCGGTGTCCGACTTGTTGATGCTCCTGGGTGCATTCTCAACGTCTTGTGATGAATAAGGTGGAGCGATAATAAGCTTCAGAGCCTCTACGGCTTGGCAACGGCTTGGGACCTCATGGCATCGGAAAGCTGCAGATCTTGGTCTGCAATGCGGACCGAAAACCGCAAGGTGTCCCAAGCCGTTGTTAGGTAGTAGCGGGTCAATTCGATACTGATGGTGCCGATTTGTGCAGTTTGCTGACCGCTTGGGACGGCCCATGGCGCACGATAGAAAAAGGGCACCTGCCCAGCAGCGGGGTCCAGCTCAATGGGCGTCCACGATCCATCGCGCAACTCTTCATATGTGCAGAATACATTGTGATGAAATTCGCAGCTCGGGCAAAATACCCCTGTGGTGTCCTCTGGCGCCAAGCCGAAATTTCCGTCCCCGTCTTCAAAGCTGACGACCAAGGTGCCGGCTTCGCCATCGGTGAGCAGCTCGACGTCCGTCACGCGGGGCTCTGGCGGTAGATCGATGGGGGTTTGGCATCCGCTGACGAGAAGCAGTACGAGAAGAGGCGCGAGAAGGGGAGCGATTGGATAATGAGGGACCATGGTGGAGGCCGCCAAGTTATGTCCGAATATTGCCGCGTGCAGCAGGAACTTGAAGGATTGAAGGC
>CALACF010000052.1 GCA_937890245.1 uncultured Flavobacteriales bacterium | reverse complement strand
TGGCGTCACGGAGGTTCCATGAGATCTCTCCGTCCCAACTGCCGCCGCCCACGTGCAGCTCGTAGTAGTAGTCACTTGAACAACAGGTGCCGTCATCGTAGATGGCGTCCGAATCATAGTTGACAGAGCCCGGCTCTGTACATCCATAACACTCGTAATCACAGCTCGTGTCGGCGATGCTCGCAGAAGGGTCGTAGTTGCAAGCAACAGGATCGGTGCAGCCCTGACAGCTCAAGTACTCACAGCTTCCGTCGTTGAAGTTCGCTGTAGGGTCGTAGTTACAGGCCGCCTCATGGGTACATCCCTGTATCAAGCAAGATGGCATGCCGACGAAGAAGAATTCTGAAATTGTTTGGTTCGCCGCGCCAGGTCCGCCCTGCAGAATGACTTGGCCATCGCGGATAACCTCCCACGAGGCTTCAACAGCATAAAGGTCAAAGTTCAACAGCATGGTGTAGCAGCCGTCTTCCAAGCAGAGCGGAATATCGAGAACGGGACCATCCGCAAAAACCCCACTGCCCACCACCACGTTGTTTTCATTCAAAATCGCCACGCCACCGGTCGCGCCCAAAGACCAACCGTTGCTGAAGGCGTCGTACAAACGGACCGTGGTGCAGCTCTCAAAGCAGCAACTGCCGTCGTTAAAACTGGCATCCGCATCGAAATTGCAGGCCGTATCATCCGTACATCCAGGGATGCCGCTTAGTTCCGTGAGGGAAAATTGAAAGGATGCCGCCGCACCAGATACCATTTCAGCTTCGCACTGGCCTCCACAGGCAAAAGGAAGGTTCGTAACATCCACCACATAGCTCAAGCCGCCATCTGCACCGTCATCGAGCAAGATCACCGTGTAAGTGTCTTGGCCATAGGCCGAAAGATCGAGGGTCAGCGTTTGGTCAAAGCCATTAGTCGCCCACATATCGCCTTCGTTGACGTTGTAAACTTGACCATTCTGGACGCCCGTGATGGCAGCGCCGTACTGCGTAGCATAGAAATCCGCGTGAAAAGTGATCGTCTGGGATTGGATCAGGCCAATCGAGAACAGAGCAAAAAATAGAAGCGCTGCGGGGCGGGCAGCAAGGCGGGCAAGTCGGTTGACCATGGGGTTCAGCGATTACGGTTAAAAAGCGTCCCGTAAAAATAGGGCATTGAACGCCCCTATCCAACGATTTTGCAGAAAATATAATTTAGGACGTAGGGCGAATTATTGCGTTCGTAGGTAGTATAATCTCGTTAGAAGTCAAATTACACGTGTTTGCCTCAACCCCACATTTTGGCATGCCAGCTGTCAGAAAAGGGTTTGATGAAGACCGGCCACTCCCCTGCCCCTGCAATGAGCGGGTCGCAAATAAGTGTTGAATCGACGACCAAACCAGCTTTTCTACGGGCCCAAAACTCAGGCGTTCGGAGCTGGTCACATGGAACACTCGCGTCCCCTTTTTCCCAGAAAACGACTTGGTGCCGGTCAAACCAGTCGACTGTTGTCCGTTTTCCGTGATCGCGAATAAAGCCAAGCAAACTATCGATGGAGCACCCTGTGGCGGGCGCGCAGTCGAGATCGAGGGAGATGACAAGAATGCGATCCAGTAGAACGACAGCCTCAGCGTTTAGATCGGCACCGTGCGCGGCCCAACCATCGAGGAAGCTGCGAAGGTCCGAAACAAGATTGGCCTGCTCAGTAGAAGACAATATCCTGTCCGCTGTATGAATCCAGAGGCGGGCGTTCGGGGCGGGGGTCCAATCAGTGGGGTGCATTTTGCGAATGTAAGGCAGGGATGAAAATCAGGAAGAGCGACGGCAAGGGGGATTGTAAAAATCCGAGGGCTTCGCGCGCAACGTGGTAGCCGGGGCCGCCATCACCGCTGTCCAAGGCATAGAAAATGAAGACAACGGCTCCCGTTGCGGCGTACATCGCGGCCAGGGATTTCCAACGGCCGGCAACGCCCAACGTCCACAGCAAGGCGGCATCCAATGCAAAAAACAGGGCGACAATGACGGCGGCCAGCAGCCATTTGAGGCGCACGAGTTCAGACAGGCTCAGTTGATGCCAAGGCGCAAAAGTCGAGCGCGTGCTGAACAAGCCGTCCGTGGCGGGCGGCGCGAAGGCGGCCCACCATTGCGACCGGGTCTCAGGATCCGAGCTGGCAAAGTCTGGGTTCATCTGCGCAACCTCGATATAATGGTTCAGCCGCATTTTCACGCCCTCTTGCAAATAGCCAAACCCCAGCAACAGGGCCAACACCAAGGCGGCATGCCACAGCGGTCGGGCGCCCTCATTTATGGCATCAAGCAGTTTCATCTTCTGGCTAAGCGAGCTTTTCCACCCACAGATACCACAGGCCGAACACCACACCATAGACGAGCACCGTGAACGTGTAGTCGTGATTGAACGCGAGCGCTCCGGGGTGGTAGCGGTGCACCCATGTCAGGGCCACCACGCGGGTGAGGTTGGCGGCGTGCAAGGCGGCAATCCCGGCCGGTACAAACCAAATTTTTCGGCGCCAGCGTCCGGGGAACGCGAGAACGAACGCAGTGAAAAGGGCAAAAAGCACCAGACCATCGCAGGCCGCGCCAATGGTGAGGGCGCCTTGGGATCCGATGATGCCGATGCGGCTGCGCCAAACCGACGCTGGGCCGGCGGCCATCTCTTCGCCAAGCAGGCCAAGCACCCATTCCGAGCCGAGAACCAGGCTGTGGACGATCGCCTCGTCGAGAAAGATGGCGTCGATCAGTACGTATTGGTACAAAACGTACCAAGCGCCGTAGGCAATCAGGCCCAATGCGATGAAGCGCTGACTCTTCACGCTTCTGCGCCGGCCTCGTCCTCACGGCGGCGACGCGTCGCGCGCACTCCATACGCCAGGCCACCCATCACCAAAAGGCTGAGCCCGCCGTCGAGTGGAATGCACGGGCCTATGCCACTAGGACAAGATGTAATGCATTCTGCTACGCACTCGCACGTAATCGCGTCGCAATCGACACAGCCGCACTCCTGCGCCACAAGATGTGACACCGATGACATAGATGAAAGCCCGATTAGCAGGGCGGCGAGTAGGGCCTTTGTCGGATTGGGCTGAAAGCACTTAAAAAGATTGAGAAGCATAATGCGATGATACGGCATCGTTTTACATTCGCCGCATGACGGATTCACAGATCCCGCAGGACGCACTCCATTTGAAGGATTTGCGTCCAGTGCTAAAAATGCTGGGGCGCAATGCATGGCTCATTGTACTTTTGGGGGCGATGGGCTACACTGGCGGCAAGCTGGTCACCCACCGGCAGGACGATGTTTTTGCAGCGCAAAGCGAGGTTCTACTCGAGCCTGGCGCAGAGTATGTCGATACAAAGGAGGTCCTCAAAGGCCTGGTAGGACATCAAGCGGCCCCCGATGTGCAGAACCAGATGCGTATTTTACGCTCGCGCGATTTGGTGCGCCGGGCCGTTGAAAAAATTGACCACCATGTCACACAGTACTTGGTAGGACGCGTTCGCGCCCTGCCCGTGGGGAACATCTCCATTCTGGACATCAAGGTCGACGCCAAGCGTTTCAGCTGGCGGGCTAGAAGCGCGCCTTTTGATGTGCAAATCATCGACAACGAGCGCTATCAGCTCAGCTGTGACTTTGGCGACGAACAGCCACATTTTGCTGAGTACACATTTGGCCAATGGGTTGAGACCGGGGATTACAAGCTGAATATTTCACTGACGCGAAACACTGCTGAAGCGGTCTCGATTGGCATGGAACAAGGGCTCCGGTTTACCGTCCGGAACGACCAAGACCTCATCAACGCCTACCGCAATGGGCTGAAAGTTGACAATGTTTTGCGCACCAGTATCGTGGTTTTGAACCTCGAAGACATCATGGCACGCCGCGCCGTAGAGTTTCTTGACGCCTTGATCAACACGTACATCGACTACACGGCTGAGGCCCGGACCGATGTAAACCAGAAGACGGAAGCCTTCATCGACAAGCAGCTTTTTTCGCTTGAAACCGCAATGGATTCACTGCAAAACATCATCGACCAAGAAAAGGCTGATGCTGAAGTGCTCGATTTGACGCGCGACCAGCAGCAGTTCTTCACCGATTTGGTCGATCTCGAATCGACACGGCAGAAATACCACCACCAGTTACAAGGACTGGAAGCCTTGGAAAAATACCTGTCCACAGGCATTGAAAACACGCACATCCCACCCACATCATTCCTCAGCGAAGACCGCGTGGCCAGCACCCGCATTGCCCAGCTTTACGACCTGCGCTTGCAGCGCACACAAATGCTGCTCGACGTGACACCGAAAAACATGGAAATTCGGCGCTTGGACTCCCTGATTTCGACCACGCGTTGGAGCTTGTTTCAGTACATCACAGACGCCCGGGTGGCGTTGAAGGGCGACGTCCAGCGACTCGACACGCAAATCGAATTTGTCGAGAATCGGCTGAAGTCCTTGCCACGCTCCCAGCGCGACATATTGGCTGTTGAACGCCGGCTGCGCATCAGCGACGAGTTCTACGGATTCTTGCTTCAGCAAAAAGCCAATATTGTGATTGCCCGTGCCGGCATCGTGCCGAATGCCAGCATCATAGAGCGCGCCCGAAGCATCGGCGTGGTGGGGCCCGACAAGCAGCGAACCGTGTTCAGCTGGGCTGGAATTGGACTCATTATCGGACTGGCCATCGGCATGATCCGGATGCTCGTCTTCGAGCGGATCGACACGGTGGGCGAACTCCGAGAAATGTCAAAGCTGCCTGTCAGCGGCGGGATCCCTCAATACGAAGACGCACAGAAAAACCCCCTGGTCGTCATTTCTCAATCCCGAAGCCCCGTGACGGAAGCCTTCCGACATTTGAGGACCAACTTACAATACCTGCTGAATCGAGAGACGGAAAAAGTCATCCTCATAACGAGTCTGCACCCGGGCGAGGGCAAGACTTTTACCGCTACAAACCTCGCCGCAATATTGGCGACCGCTGGAAAACGGGTCGTCCTGATAGACTTCGACTTGCACAAGCCGCGCGTACACCGCGTACTCGACTTACCGAAAAACAAGGGGCTCAGCACCTTGCTCATCGGGCGGGACACATTGGCTGACGTGCTGACACCAGGGCCCGTAGACGGGCTTGACGTTATTCCCTCTGGACCGGTGCCGCCCAACGCATCCGAGCTCGTGCTCGACAAACGGGTCGGCGAATTGCTGGAAAAACTCCGCGAAGATTACGATTTCATCTTGCTCGACACCCCACCCATCTTGCTAATTACCGATGCCATGGCGCTCATGCAGCAGGTGGACAGGGGCCTGATTATCAACCATGCAAAACGAACCAACACACGCGGAATCAAACAATTGGAAGGAATTCTAAGCGAGCACGGCGTGGGCCACGTGAGCCTGCTGCTCAACGGCATCTTGCCCCATCGTTGGTTGCGCTATGGCGGTCGGTATGCATCACGATACCTATACCAATACAGCCACTACCGGTACGGATACAGCGGCCAGTCGGGCTACGGATATGGGGATGAGAGCGCCGAGTAGAACCCTTTGGAGCCGCATCACCACGGTGCTGATCTTCATGCCGGTGTTTCTCTTCCGGTATACCTTCATCCTCTTCTCAGGGCCTTTTGGTTACGGCAGCTACATCGGCTATTACACCCTCCTGCCCTTCTTCGTAAGCCGTTACCGGTTTCCCTGGAAAATGGCGTTGCTGTTCATCCCAATTCTACTGACGGGTTGGATCAATGTCACGCAAGGAAACGGCAGCGAAGACACCTTTTTGAAGGTTGCCCTCGCCTTCTTCACGATTGCACTGTTCTATTGGTACGCCTGGCAATACTTTAAGCAGGACGTGCGACGGGTGACACGGATCTACATCCGGGGCGCATATTTAGTTTCGGCGATCGGGCTTGTTTTATGGGCGGACTTGACATTTCTAAGCGGATCCGTCACAGAGTTCTTGCGCAACTTCGTCAGCATCAGTGTTACCCGCGAGGGTTCGAGTGTTCG
>CALACF010000051.1 GCA_937890245.1 uncultured Flavobacteriales bacterium | reverse complement strand
CAGGATCGAGAGAGCCGCTTACAAAAACGGAAAAAGCGACGCGAATGCGGATCAGGACAACCTCATGCGCAAGGAAGCTGGCGGCGTTTATGGTGTGAAAGTTGCTTAGATCGCAGTCTTGGGATCACAACGGCAGGTAAGTGTCACGCCAGGGTGCTGACCAGCTCGCCGACAACCTTGGCGGCTTTGGCGATCTTCTCGATCACGCCCACAATCTTGTTCACGTCCGCCTTGGCCACGTCGAGCATCTCCGACGCCTCTTCCAGGGCGGCAATGGCTGCGTCGTACTCAACCGTGCCCTCCATGATCGACTTATCGATCAGGTCCTGCATCTTCTCGGACAGGTTGGCGTGCTCCTCGACCAGCTTGTCGCGATCTGGGCCGTCCGGTGCGAAGAGGATCACCATGGTTGTGTCCATGAGGACCTCATTTAGATTTTTTCCAATTGTGCTCATCGTGTGTAGTATTGTGCTGTCTCAGCGAGGGCCTCGACGGTTAGTTTAAAGTGCGCGAATGACTTGAAAGGCTGGGGCTTCTTCTCTCTGAGTACATCAACCAAATCCGTGTTTGCCTGCTTCATATGCTCGGCAGCCTCGGATATGCCCGCATGAAGCTCTGCGTGCCGCTGGAGAGCCAGCTGGCCGAGATCGTATGCTTCCACAGCCGAATCCCGGCCCGGCTGCTCACCCGACTTCCTGAGGTATGAGTCGGCGGCGACCAGCGTTTGGCTGGCGGTGGTCACGAGTTGCGACGTATAGCCGCCTACGCCACTGAAATCCTTGATAAGCAGGTCGCAGAGGTGGGCGACCTGTTCGTGGGACATGGCAACCACGGCAACCACAGCCTCCTTTTTCTTCTTCTCCACGAAAATGCGGCCGATACCGGTGACTACCTTCTCGAAAACGTTCAGGTAGTTGTCGTCGATCTTCTGGTTCGAGTCGAGGTCGCGCACGTTGGAAACGAAGTTGGCGGCAGCGCCCTTGATCCGGTCGTCCTCCCAATCGTCCACAAAACCGGATAGAAGCTCAGCGTAGCTCCTCAGCGTCGCCACAGCTTTCACTCGGGTGCGGGTGTCGACTACGTTCAACGCACGGTCGAAATCCTTGTCCTCGGCGTCCCACGTCGGGCTGAAGGCGGCCGTGAGCTTGTTCAGCTCGATCACCTGGTTCCTGATGGCAAGGAACTCCTGTCCCGCCATTCCGTTGAGGGCCTGAGCGGACTGAGCGTAGGAGGAAACAGCGCGCTTCTGCTGCTTGTTGAGGCCGGGGGATGCGCAGCCTGCCAGAAGGGCCAGGGCGATTACTGCGGGGAATAATTTAAGCTTTTTCACTTTTTTCTTCGGGTTTTACGGTGGGTTTGACTTTGGGTTGCGCGTAGACGCAGAAGCCCAGGAAAGTGTATTCACCTCTGGCGTTCGCCTCCTTACTCCACATGCTGGCGATGCATTCGCCCGTGGCGGCTTCGATGGCGCCATTGAGCAGGCCCATGGTGCTTAGGGTGTGCGAGTCTTCGTGTACGGCTCCGTCTCGGCAAACGGCCCCTTCAATGACCGCCACCTGCACGAATGGATGATCATAGGCCAACTCCCTGGCGCATGGGACCTGGGCACAGAGGATGGATCGCATCGCGAACGGGTCAATTGCGAAAGCATGGTTCAGGGAATCCAGTGCTCGTTGGATTGGCGTGCTCATGGCGAGTAGAACGTGGAAACATTATTGAGCCGCGTTCTTATGTGTGGCACCATTACAGGTATGCCCGATTTTGTCTACAATTTTTACTCAACATGAGCGGACACTATGACTACATGCAGGAGCGGATCAAGGGTCACTGCGCGGCCTGCGACTTCTGGGATGGGTACAACTGCCGCAAGGGCCACGTCACCACGTCCCCTACCGGATGCCCCATAAAGAAGTTCAAGCCCGTCTACTCTGCTGGCTACGATCCCGACAAGCCAGCCACCCCTCTTGTCGCGGATGCCCCGGCCGCGAAGCGCGAGTGCGACTGCGGAAAACCTCCGAAAAACCTCTGGGAGGCACTGAAGAAGCTCCGGGTTGCGTTCAGGAGGTGGAGATTCTACGGCTACCCCATCACGGGCAAGGATTACCTCGCAAAGCGCAAAGAGACGTGTTCCGCGTGCGAATTCAAGAAGGGCCTGAAATGCTCCGCGTGTGGCTGCTACCTGGCTGTCAAGTCGAGGATGGCCAGCGAACTGTGCCCCAAGGGGAAGTGGGTGTTGGGATGGGGCGTCGAGCGCGGGAAGGAAATCCGGCTGGCCATGCAGAATCGCCAACTCAAGCGAGCAGGAAAGCCTCCCGTAGTTAAGCTGTGAAAGTCGAAGAACGTTTTGATGGCGGCGTAGCCCCCTCCCCAGGCCCTGACCAGACGGGGATAGTCAAGCGCGCCATGGGCGGGCAGTTCTACACCCTGGACCAGCTCACGCGGATGGGGAACGGTGTAGTGCCAGGCCGGAGTGCCGTCAACATGGTAACTGATCGGGCCACAGCCACGCAGCCACCGTCAAACCCACGCACGCGACCGACAGGACCGCCAGATCGTATGGCTGCCGAGAGCGTCGTCGATCAACTGCTCCACGTTACTCCTCCCGGATTCTAGGTTAAGTTGGTTTTCCCTCGTTTTGCTTGGCCCAGTGCTCCCACGCGGCATCCTTTCGGAGTTGATCAGCCGAGTCCTGGCTCAGGCTGCTCTCGCCCTTCTTCTGGATAGCCATCGTCTCCGTGAGGGCCTTGTGCGTGGGCTTGCCGGGGTGTACCGTCTTCACCTTGGCCCGGTTGACGCTTTTGAACACGTCCTTCTCCGAGTCGTAGATCCACTCGTTGTTGCACGTTTTGAATTGGTAGTAGCGGCTCACGGGTAGGGAGTGTGGGGTGCTTGGAGGTGAGTGACGGCCCAGGTGTTGAGACTCTTGTCCACGAGGTAGATGGTGTGAGCTCCGACCAGTTTTCCGTTATCGTCCCACCCTATCGCCAGCACTTCGACGCGGCTGCGCCATCCAGACCCGAAGTTGATCACGTCGCCCGGCTCCATGCGGTGGCCCACCTGATCCCCGTCCCGGTATAAATCGAGGTGGTAGCGCGTGTTGTTGGCCACGGTGAAGTTGTAGGCGAGTGCTCGGGGCGTGCTGCACCCCGCTGCGCCGCACACCACAATGCACCACATCGCTGTGATTTGGATCAATTTTTTTATTGGGGTCATACCTGTCATAGTTCTCCTCCGATTCCAATACGCTTCAGAACGGCGCGAGCTGCGTCTGAGTTGGTGCGCCAGTTCGCGTCGTTGACTGTGCCGCTGGCCTGCCACCTGAGGTAGCTCTGGAACGCCCTCTTCACGGATCGCATCGCCAGGCCGTAGCCCAGCGCAACCCCGAGGGTTAAGCTCGAAATGGTCACGATGAGAGCCGAAAACGTGGAGATGTCGTTCATGCGTATTTTTGTATACGAAATTGGGTTGAGTGTCAAATGCGCATTGCACGCGATCACCCGGTGTAGCTAAGGGAACCAGCTATGAAGAACCCAACCAACCAGCAGTAACAGTGTAACGCGCACCATCTCGTAAGTGGGCCGGATACGTTAACTCTCTGATTCCGGCGTACACACGAAAGCGTCGGCGGGGACTGGCGAGGTGGCGATTACAACCTTAAAGCGCCAAAAGAAATGCTATTTAATCCGACGCATGACGGTGCAGACACGGGACAGGCAGAGGCGAGAGCCCCTGCGCGCACGCAAACTCACGGGAAAGGTGTACGCGGGCAGAGTTGTGCTCGGCCTGACGCGCAGGATGGCCCGGAACAAGTGATGTACAAAGACCCTATTATCGTTTTCACTAGCGTGTGGCTGCTATCGTCCCTCGGCGGGCTGGCGGCCCTCCTTCGATCAGAGGGTAAGCTCAACCGCAGGATCGTCGCCTCAGCCGTGCTCACCTCTGGCATCTTCGGAGTAGTTGTCGCCATGTTCCTCTACGAATCTCTCCCCGTGTGGAAGTTGGTCGGTGTGTCAGCTCTGGCCGGGTTCGGAGGCACGACGCTCCTTGATTTCCTGTTTGCCCTCGCAAAAAAGCTCTGCCTGCCCGAAAAAGGAAGATATGACTGAAATTGAAAAACGCCTCCTAAAGACAGTCGAGACTCTCCTGAAAGTGCTGGTGAGCATGATGGTCCTTGCTCTTCCCCTCATTGGGTGGCTCGTTTTCCAGCTGCGCACGTCCCCTGCTGAGCTGAAGGTGGACGTGGCGGAGTTGCAGCAGTCGGGCATGGCGATGAACCGTGTCCACACTGAGTCTGTCAAGGAAAGCACCCTGGCCGTGGTTGAGATTGACTCCCACGGGGTCGTTGTGGCGTGGTCGTCGGGCGCCATGAGTCTCACTGGATTCCAGGCGTCAGAAGTTATCGGCTACGGCCTGGAGTTCCTGATGCCAGATCAGCGTGCGAGGGAAGCGCACATGGAGGGGTTCCAGAAGGCCATGGACGGGCCGGTTGCGGTCGGCCGCCACCGTGTGACGAGCGTTGACTGCATAGTCAAGCACAAGGACGGTCGCACGATCCCAGTCAACGTCAGGAGCCTACTGTCTCCTGGGGTGGGGGCACTGGCGACTCTTCGGGAGCGGGCACCTTCAGCCCGAACACCTTTAGCTCGCAAATAATCCCTTCGTTGTCCACCCCTACGGTGATGTGGGTGCCGTGGATCTCCCTTCCGAACACCTTGGCTGGGTCCTTGCGCCCTATCTTGACGAAGGTGTCGTCACCCTGCTCCTGGGGAACTTGCTTGGTTCTGGTCGTCAGGGTGATGGTTTTTCCATGCACGTCCAGGGTGGGGTGGGTGGCGTCGGGGTCCACCCTCATGCCAAATTTCACTTTCTTACTCTTGCTCATGTCGCTCGTTTGGGCCTGAGGGCGAACTTGGAATTGACGGTGATGCGGCGCATGTCGATCATCCCGGGCGCAAGCGGAGTCAGCCCTGTGGCGCGGCTGCTCAACCTCTCCAGGATCACCTTGTGCATGTAGATCGTCTCCGTGGAGCCATCGTCTTTGCGGGCCGTCCTCACCACGTATTGCCGGAAACCCTTGCCACCCCTGCCGCGTGTGTCCTCCTGGACGCACCACTTATGATTGGAAAGTTCATCGTAGTCCACGTCGTCGACAGCTACGGAAAGAGAGTCGTTAAGTTTGAGTTGCTTCATAAGAGGCTGATGACGAATTCGTATACAATACGCGGCTCGCTGTCAACACCCCATAGAACGTCAGAGTTTGTCAGTGGCAATCCCAAGATACCGGCACAGCTCGGCCTTGGTCCACTTGTCTGGGTAGCCATCGGCGTTTTCCCACCCGTGGTGATCGTATACCATCTCCCACTTCTGACCGATGTCGAATTCGTCCCACACCCCCTCGTCCCACTGAGCAGCCAACTCGCCAGCATCAGTCCAGTCGTGATCAGCCGGATCGTCATTGGGTGTGAACCGGTAAACGTCAAGCGTCTGCGCAGCTGTCTGCTTCTCAGCTTCCTGCTGCTTCCACTCCTCCTCGGCGTCCTCAAACGCCTGGTCGTCTCCATCATCCTCAGGGTGCAGAGCACGCAGCCGAGCCTCCACGTCATCCGGGAGATCGATGTCCCACGAGTCGATTTCCTCCACCCCCTCTCCCTCAAGCCCCCCGATGTGGACAAACTCCGGGTCACCGTCCACCTGCTTCACCTGCTTCCATGCACCGCCGTAAGTCCACGCGTCACCAAAGTCTCCTCCAACCTGCACGTACTTGCCGTGGTAATTACGGGAGGCGAACCTCCTGACTAAGTTGCCAGCTCCCTCGTTGAATGAGCCTACGAGCCTGCGTGCGATGTGTGATGCCATGACCTAACTACAGAAATCGGTGAAAGGGTCGCGTAGTCCATCACCACGCAGTATTCGACGCCAAGTGACTCCCTGGTGCGACGGGCGGCTAAAATCTTCGCCTTGAGGCTGTTGAAGCACGTGTCAGAGCATCCACCGGGGCCGGATGTAGTCACGCGCCACACCTGCACGCGATCACTCGGAGTGATCTTCGCCTTCGCGATCCACTTGAACATCTGGCGTTTAGACGCTCGCATTGTCCCAAATACTAATTCCTTACTAATTCAGTCAGATTTAGTAGTTGAAAAGGTCTTGATGAGCTCCTCAAGCCTTCGGCTGTATCGATACTGGCAGACCAGGGTGGCGATCCCAGCCCCGGCAAAGAGGGCCAAAACGATTGGCACTACCCAGAACAGAAAGAGGGCGGAGGTGTTCACGCTGCCGATACCTCCACCACGTGCCGCATGTAGACCATTTCAGTGCCTATTGGCACGTTCTGGCCCACACAGGAGCCGACCTTGCCTGTCACCTCGCTCCCGTCCTTGAGGATCACTCGAAACTCTGCGCCGACGTTAGCGGTCCACCATGGCTTGTTGAACCCGCCGCCGATGTTGTGCGCACCGTGGGACGGGGGCGGATCTGTTTTAGGTCTTCCCATTTTCTACTCCTGCGAAAACCGGAACATGTACGTGTTCGGGTGCCATGGCCCAGGCTTGCTTATTTTCAGCGTAAATCCATGCTCCATTGCGAATCGACGCGCCTCTACGCTCGCATCCTCATACGGCTGCGTGATGACATCCCGAATGTGTGATGACGCTGATTGCCTCACAGTGCCCCAGTGATCCCACAACGGAGAGGAGGTGGTGAGGGACGATTCGATCTGGTGCCCTGGCCTCCAAGTTCCCCTCAGGATAGCCGCTGCTCGCCACCCTTTCTTAAACCACATCGGGATGTGGTGTGGATTCCACGTGGAATCCCACAACTCCATCGCCTCGTGTCCCTCAATATGTCTTTTAGGATTTTCCATCGCGCTTCTTCTTCAGGTGGACGATCTGCCCCGCCACGGACCTCAGGACCTGGGCGGCGTGTGACTCTTCCTCGCGGGAAGCCTTCATGGCCCGCGAGCGGATCGTTTCGGCGGCCGTGGCGAGGCCAGCGTTGGTGCCTGCGGCGAGGAGGTCGTGTTGGAGGGCCTCGAAATAGGCTGTCGGCATGACCACGGCGCCACTGTCGTCCTTCGGGGCCGGAAGCTCCATGACCGAAACCTCGATCAGTGTGTCGCATTCGGCCCCTGACACCTGGCATTCGGGTTCAGCCATTGTGGAGATGGCATTTTTGTCATGGATGACGCCGCCCACCTGGGAGACTTCGTCCGCTCGCACGGGCCAGCCGTGTTCCTTACCGACTTCAATTGAGTATCGCATGTTACGAGTAGAACACTATTTTCGGCGAGGCACGTCTGGCAGGTATTCAGTGGTGCTATCGGCGCGGGCCGCGTTGAGGAACATGGTGGCCTCCCTGCGGTTGCGGTGCATGGAAACAGTGGCCAGGCACTCCGGGGTGTTGGTCGCAGGGTACTCGACCCAGGTGCCGACCACGTACTTCATGGGGCCATACTTGTGGGCTGTTCCTTCGATTCCGCGCCCGAACCACTGTTTCAGCGTGAATACCGAGATTCGGTAGGACTGGGCGTCACACTCGGTGATCACCTTGTGGCCCTTGGTTCGCAGACTCTTTTTCGTTCGCATGGGTGGATCATGGCAGGCTCCGTGGTTTTGTCTACAAAAAAGTGTATACATCGGTATAAGTCCGTGTTCTTCGCTGGTGATCGCCTTCGTGGCTCAACGGTTGAGGGGTTAGGCTCTGAGCCTTCCGGTTGCAGGTTCGGCTCCTGCCAGAGACACCAATTTACGAAACCGGCCAAGCTGTGGCACTCGCATGACAGAAAGATTGCGAAAGTGGCGCTAGGGTCCTGTAACGGGCTTACGGACCTGTTTAAGACTGCTGTGCATATGCACAGGATTTCGGTAACACTTAGCTAAGTATGCACAGGAGAGTCGCCGAGTGGAAGGCGGCCTACAAGCAGCTGAGCAAGAACCAGCGCACTCTGAAGCTCCTGCGCAAGAAGAAATACCGCGCTGGCAACCATGATCTGGTGGCCAAGGACGTGGACAACAAGTTGGGCCGCCTGTATGCTGGCGATGCGCGAAGAAGGCAAAAAAGCGCAACGGCAGTACCAGGCGGCCCATGGCGTGGAGGAAGAGAACTCCGTGCCAGCTAAGAAGGTAGCAGCGTAACACACGCCATTACCGAACACCAAGGGGATCTGATCGAAATCTGATCGGATTCCATTGGTCGCGTAGTTAGGGCATGGCAATAGGACCAATCCAAACACCGATCCCGGCGACCTCAGGCAAAGATACCAGCCAGGTCCAGGGCAGCAACACCTTCTCAGCGGCAGGCACAGCGACCCTCGTGGCCGCCCCAGCAGCTGGCCTGCGCCTGTATTTCAACAACATCGTCGTCACCAACGCCGACGCCTCCAACGGGGGCACTGTGACCATCCTTGGGAACGCCAGGGTCATTCACGTGGGGTTTGCCTCAGCCAATGGTGGTGGATACGCCCTGCGTTGTGTCCAACTCAAGGAAGGCGAGGCCCTGAAGGTAACCGTGGCCGGATCGACGACCTCCCTGATCGCCTCAGCTGACGGCTACATCAAGGATTGATGATAATCAGCTCGTTGCTGCCCGGCGCCTCGGGCATGTTCCAATACACCGTGTAGCGATCAGGGTCGCCTTCACCTTCGCCTTGCACGCTCAAGGAGGAGATGTCGTTTGCGTCCTGCGGAAGAGCCGTAATCAACATGTTTTTGATAGCCAGCTTGAAGCGGTAACCACGCGGTAATCCGGCGTCTGACTGCTCCTCGTAGCTCCCCAGCCACAGATCCGCCTGAAACATGGATAGGGGGATGCCGTAATCAACACGTCTGTGCCTCTTGGTTATACGCACCTTCTCGAACCCAGCCTTCTCGAACTCTTTCTTGACGGCCACCATCTTCACACGGTCGCCGCCCACCAGCCTCATGACATCTCGGACCAGCTTGCCCGGCCCAGCCTCCTGCACATTGTACCGAGCGGTAGCCACCTGCATGGTAGCTGTCACCTGGTCTACTCCTGTGCCTACGATCTCGTGGACGGAAACGACGTCATAGTCAATGACCTCAGTTCCTCCCTTCTGCACGTACCACCGGGCGCTTGCCAGGTGGTCCATGGCGATTGCCCTCACCTGTCCAGGCACGGCGTTGGCCTCGAACTTGATCGTGAAATCGTATACGTTTTTGGATATGCCGTAGGACACCTCGACTCCATACTGGTGGACATGGTTGGTCAGCCAGTCCTCGATCCGCTCCTTGATCTTGTCACCCTGAATCCTGAATGTTGCGTCGCGTGCCAGCCTACCCGCGTAAGACTCCTGCACCCTAGCGCCTCCCACCTTCACCTCGCACATGAAGTCACAGTGCCAGAAGGGCGAGTCATCCATGTCCTGGTAGGGGGTCGATGCGTAGCCTCCGCGCACCTCGAAATCCGGCTCGTCCTCCAGCGCCCTTTTGACGTCGCCCTCTACCTCTGCGGCGTGTGCACGAGCCGACTCCTCATCCGGGGCTTCTTGGTTGAAGAAAACCCTGGCCAAAACCATGTCCTTGGAGTCCTTCACCATCTCGACGGTGCACGTAGGGACCAGGTATTCTTCTTCACCGTCGAAGTACGCCATGGCGGTCTCCTTCACCCTCTTGAGAATCCAGTTTTGCTGCGTCCTTCTGACAAGGCTCCTGC
>CALACF010000050.1 GCA_937890245.1 uncultured Flavobacteriales bacterium | reverse complement strand
GGCACTTTCTTTCAGGAGTTTTTGGGCGACGGGAAGTTCGCAGTCGTCTTTTTCTCCGCTGTAGCTGGCCATTGCGACAGGCCGACCGTCTTCGTGTTTGCATAAGGTGACGATGGCTCCGAGGCTGTGGCCGAGGTCTTTGCCATCGAGGGCGAGGCTTTTGGGGAGCTTGTCTTGATGGAGCGCGAGCCATTGGTTGAGGGCCGCGGCGAGGGCGACCGGATCGATGCCGTTGATGAAGTTGTTGAGGGCATCGTAGCCGGGCATGACGAGGTTTCCGCTTTTGCTGCGGACGTTGAGGCCGATGGCTTTGCGCTGGCCCTGGCTGAGGGCGGCGCAGCGTTTCCAAATCGCTTTGACGTTGGGCGCGCCGACGAGCAGGCCGTGGGCGATGAGGCCGAACATCGCGATTTTGGCGTAGCGCCGGGAGAAGGGGCTGCGGTGATCAGGGACGTTGTAAAAGGCGTCCGAGAGGCTGCGCAGGTGCTTGTGGGCGAGGGCACAACGCGCTCCAGCCACTCCTTCACAGGTGCCTTTTTGATAGATCTCAGTGAGCGGAGATGGACTGGAGAGGAGTTTTTGAGAGTTTTTGTGCAAGGGATAGACCCAGTATTTTTTGGGGCTTTTTTCATCGATGTAAAATTCACTTTTATGGCGGCGGTATCCTTTGCTAAATCCCAGCGGGGTCCAGTTGCTCGCTTTATAGATCGTGCCTTCGTGAATTTGCGGGTCGCTGAAGCTTTCGGCGAGGAGGGGGCGGTATCCGTATTTTTGCTCAAAGTGGCCGGGGAGTGCGCGCAAGGCGAGGCCCATGCAGCGGGTAGCGAGGTTGGGTTTGCGACGGGATTGGAGGACGAGGAATCTCCTGAGCTGGGTGATGAGGGGTAGGCGGCTGCCTCTGGTGAGCGGGTCCCAGTCGATCCATTCGTCGCGGTCCTTGAGCCTGAGGGCCGCACCCGACCAGCAGAGGACGGCGCAAAGAACGGGGTAGCCTTCATCGAGATCGGTCTCGTAGATCCCTTGCCAGATGGTGTTTCCGGCGGGTCGGCCCGCCTTGAGGGAGTGCTCGGAATTGAGAGCGGCGCGGAGTTGATCGATCTCGAATTTGGTAGTGGCGGTCCGGATTTCAAGACTCCGGGTGACCGCATCACGAGGGGAGCAAATATGAGGAGAGTTCATGACCCGCCTAACTTGGACATTTTAGGGTGAATGTCTAGTGCTGCGTAAAACTTAGAGTGATGGATATTTTTGAATTTTAGACTTGTACTATTTTGAACACCTATACAATGCGAAGGGTGCCTGCTAAAATACATCGCATTAAGTTGGCTTCCGATGAGCTCTCTGCCTTGGAAGATATTCGTGACCATGGTTCTCATAAATCGATCAAATTCAAACGCGCTCTTGCGCTATTATTGTGTGATGAAGGTCCGGACGGACCCGCCTTGAAAGACGATGATGTTGCGAAAAATACCGGCATGTCTGTTGCCAGCGTTGAGCGTCTACGGAAGCGTTGTTGCGAAGTGGGCCCCCTTGGTGCCCTGGAACCAAAGCCTCGTGAAACACCTCCACGGGAGATCAAGATCACCGGCGAAGTGGAAGCTCACATCACCCGACTTGCTTGCAGTCGCCCACCCGAAGGCCAGGTGACCTGGACCCTCGCGATCATTGCCGAAAGACTCATCGAGATCGAAGTCATCGAGAGCATCTCTCGTACTTCAGTCTCGACGGTTTTAAAAAAAGCCAACTTAAACCTTGGCGGCAAAAAGGGTGGTGTATCCCGCCTGAAAAAGATGCCTCCTTCGTAGCTCCAATGGAAGATGTGCTGGAGGTTTACCAACGTCCTGCAGACCTCCGGCGTCCTCTGGTGTGTCTCGATGAATTTGCCAAGCAACTCCTCTCGGAGACACGAACACCCCTGCCCGCGAGGCCCGGGAACCTTGCAAAGTATGACTCGGAATACGTGAGGGAAGGCAGTGTTACGGGCTTCATGCTGGCGATGCCACATTTGGGAAAACGCGATGTCTTCATTGCGCCATCAGGACGGCGCACCTCGGTTGATTTTGCGCTTTGCCTGGAGTATTTGGCCGGGATTTTCTCCGATGCCGAGAAGATCATCGTAGTCATGGATAACCTCAACACCCACAACGAAGCCTCCCTTTACAAAGCGTTTGCCCCTGAGAAAGCGCGCGCCTTGTGTGAACGCTTCGAGTTCCACTTTACCCCGACTCACGGGAGTTGGTTGAACATGGCCGAAATTGAAATCGGTCTGTTAGTGCGAGGCTGTCTCGACCGCCGTATCGAATCAACCCAGAGAGTGAGGACTGAAGTGAAAGCCTATCTCACTCGAAAGAACGCAAACCCAACACCTATCAAATGGCAATTTACCAATCAAGATGCTCGAATTAAGCTCCACTCCGTTTATCCGGCAATCTAAGTCTTACGCAGCACTAGGATCGTTAAAACAGTGGCAGCTGGATGAGGTTTTCTAACATGAGGTTAGTAGCTGGTCAAGGTGCTGGTTGGTCCGCGTTGGCGTCCGGAGCGCAGGCTGATGAGCGAAGCGAAGAAGCCGGAGTGGAGGACGCCAACGCGGCGGC
>CALACF010000049.1 GCA_937890245.1 uncultured Flavobacteriales bacterium | reverse complement strand
GAGGCCGTGCAGATGGATGGTGTGGCTTTCCGGAGAGGGGTTGCTGAAGACGATGTTGACGTTCTGATCCAGCGTGTAGGTGAGCACAGGCGCGGGCAAGGTCATTTCACCGACGCTCGACAGGCCGTAGCCCCAAAAAGGCAGCGCTGTGCCGTCCTCGAGGATGTGGATTCCGTCCATTTCAGAGAACAGCAGCGGGGGCTGGGTGCTCTGTGTAAAGGCCAATTGAGCCCCAGAAAGCAACACCATTGTCAGAGATGCCAGCAGCGATTTGAAGACAGCGCGATTCATTGTGTGACAGTGATTTGGGTGAGCATGCCGCCGGGGTAGAAGCCCGCGAGGGTGACGGCGATGAGGTTGTGGGCGTGAACAGGGTAGGTGCCGGGTTGGTCGGCGACGAGTTTGAGCGTCACAGTATGCCCGGACCGAACGGGGACGGTGTCCTTGCTCCATCCGATGCGCTGGGGCGTTGCGGAGTCGTGCAGTAACAGGACGTGGAACCCGTGGAAATGAAGGACTTGGTCCATGTAGCCGTGGTTTGCGACTGAGATGACGGCGGTCTGTCCGAGCTCCAAGTTGACTGCGCCCAAGGGGTCCGCGACGGTTTCCGGGAATCCGCGTTCGTTGATTGTGAAGTATTTGGGGATATAGGCTTCATCCCAATCCTGGGGCTGGCTGCCAGCGACGAGTTCGATGCGTTCGGGCGACCATTCGCATAAGTTCCAGTTGAAAAGCCGGTCGTAGTCCGGGGTTGCTTCGGGGTTGCCGAGGTCGGGCGCCGGGTAGCCGACACGCAGAAGTCCTGCCGCTCCCAAGACGCGGGCCCGGTCGCCCGCCAAAAAGAACCGGTAGCTCCCCTTTGCTAGGGCCGGAGAAAGGACGGCGGCCGTATCGCCCGCCAGCAATTCTACGCCCGCCCACGACGAGGCCACATCGCCTGCCGCACCTGAAAGCTTGAACACGTGGTCGACTGTGTCGCCATTGATGATCACGATGGACCAGGCCTCGTCGGCCGGCCGGTCGATTACGGCGCCCGTCGAATCAAACGCCGCCGAAGCGTTGAAGCGCATCGTCTCCATCGTATCGAGGGCCTGCACCCAAGAGCCGGCATTGATCCAAAGCGTATCCGGCCCAGCACTCTGCGCTGAAACCGACGCGCCAGAAAACAGCAGGGCGAACGATGCGGCGGCAGTCACCACGGGGATGGTTAAAAGTTTGATCGACATGGCTACAAAGATTGGGCGTAAAGCCATCACTTTGAATGATGGATAAGCTTGATATTTTGGACCACATCAAGGGCGATTTGCTTGCTCGAATCAAAGAGGCAGATGCTGAATTGGCTTCGCTCCAGACCTCACAGCGCAGCGATACCAAGAGTTCTGCGGGCGACAAGCACGAGACGTCGCGCGCCATGGCCCAGCTCGAGATCGAGCGTCAACTCGAACGGATCGCCGGCGCACGCGCGCTGCTGGATTTGGCGGACAAAGTGGTGCTCGACCGGGCCTGTGACTCAATCGGCTTTGGCAACTTGGTGACGACTTCCACCGGGCTTTACTTCGTGGCCCTTGCCTTCGGCCGGGTCGTCCTCCAGGGCAAGACTTGCTATTGCATCTCCTTGCAGTCGCCTATTGGCACAGCTTTGAAGGGCCTCTCGAAGGGCGAAGGCTTTGAATTTCAGGGGCGCACCGTTCTCGTTGAGCACATTGCATGATGGTCCGGGTGATGCGAAATTGGCGCCTGACGTGGTGGCTCTTTGCCCTTTGGACCCGTGCGCGCGGCCTCAAATCGCGCCTGGCCCACAATGTGTCTGGACGCAAAAACCACCCGCCGCGCTCGCCCCATGTGCTGATTGTTTGCGCGCATCACAACGGCAGTGATTGGCTTCGGGCATGCGTAAACTCCATCCTCGCCCAGGATTTTTCCGATTGGACCCTTATGCTAATCGATGACGCTTCCACGGATGACAGCGTGGCCGTGATCGGCCAACTGGCGTCCAAGGACGCCCGAATTCGAGGCTGGGCACTCGAAAAAAATGTGGGCGCCTACATCGCGCGAAACACGGCAGTCGCTCTTGCCAGCGGCGCGCTCCTCGTTCAAGCTGATGCGGGCGTGCCGTGGACGCACATCAGCTTGATCGATTCGGATGATGTCGCCGCGCCTAACTGGCTTTCGCATGTGCTGGAGGTGCTTGCCGACGATCAGGGTTTGGTCCGAAGCGTGCTGGAACGGCGCGACATCGACCTAATCAAGACCCGCCGCCGCTACCATTCCTATTGCCAGACCCTCTATTCTCGCCAATTATGGGAGGCGCTCGGCGGATTTCACCCTGTTCGCGTGGCGGCGGACGATGAACTTCTGGTGCGTGCCCACCGCTTCATTTCATTGACAAACGCCCTCAGCAGGCCCCCGTCAAACGCCTTGCATCCCCCTCAATATGTCAGTCGAAAGTCCTGGAAAACAGCACAGTATATGCGGACCCACGGCCACAACGCCTCAGACGAACAACCCATCGAGCGCAAGCGCTGGACCACCGCCCGGCGCAGAGAAATTCAGGCCGCCACCACCCCCGAACAGCTGCAGTTAAAACCTGTGGAAAT
>CALACF010000048.1 GCA_937890245.1 uncultured Flavobacteriales bacterium | reverse complement strand
TCCAGGTAGTTGTCACAATACAGCGCCCAATGCCCTTCTACTGTGAACTCATTATCGCGCGTTGGGTCGTGTTTAAACTGATCTAACGCAAGAAAGCCCACCCGCTCGTTCATCGCGT
The DNA here is from genome assembly GCA_937890245.1 of uncultured Flavobacteriales bacterium. GTDB lineage: Bacteria > Bacteroidota > Bacteroidia > Flavobacteriales_D > Sanyastnellaceae > UBA8752. Next base: position 3,336 of record CALACF010000048.1, on the reverse strand, counting down.
CGATCACCCCTGAGAAATCAAAGGCCGGATCGAGCGAAACAAACAATTGCTGGCCCCAGGACTTCAAATCAAAAGAGCACAGGCTGTCACATGGGCGCGGGAAATCAATAGCGGCCTCAAATTCTGGCATGCTCTTGAATGCACCATCTAATTCGAAGCGTCGACCGTGGTATCCGCACACCAACTGCCGCGCTTTGCATGCCTCGCCGATCAATAGGTTGCCGCGGTGCGTACATACATTCGAGAGGCACTTGATGTCTCCGTTGCTTTGTCGAACCAACAGCAAAGGTTCGTTCACCATGCCCTCGAGCAAAGTCAAAGGCGCAACGTTAAGGTTTGGCGGAACGCACGTATGCACGTCGCCCACCCAATGCCATGTTCGGTCAAACACAGCCGTTTTCATGGCCGCGAAAACATCGTCTCGGGTGTAGAACTCCGACGGCAAGGTTTCCGCTCTTCGAATGTCTGGGTCTATAAAAAAAGAGGTCATGGATTCGTTCGGAAAAATGTTCTCGCAGCGTACAGGATCAATCCTACCAGCAGCAAGATCACTCCATAGAAAATTACATCCATGCCGCATCCAAAAATCACCCAGATGCAGAACACTATGGAAAGCACCGCTGTGATTTCCTTTGAACCAGCTCGGACGCGGGCCGATGTTCGCAATAGCACAAGGAGACTGACAGCAGAAAGCAGATAAGGGGCCAGGGCTGAAAGCGTCGACAACGTCATCATGAACGTGAACTTATCGACCAACGATTCAGAAAACTTCAGGAACAAAACAGCCGAGGCCAAAACGCTCGAGAGGGCGATGCCATAGATGGGCGCACCGCGCCTGTTTGTACGCCCAAACACAGCTGGAAAAAGCCGGTCAGAAGCTGCGGCCAAAGGCAATTGGCCTTGAATAAGTATCCATCCGTTCAAGGCGCCCACAGTAGCCGTTACAGCCGCAGCCGCAATGATGTGCTTTGAGGAAATGCCCCAGAAAACTTCAGCGGCATCGGCAAATGGAGCGGTGGAATTGGCCAGGTCCTCGGGCGGGAGCACGCCCATGATAACCACGGAGCACAACACATAAGTGAACACCGTGAGGGCTGTTCCAAACAAACTCGCACGGCCCATTGTCTTCGCCGGATCCTTAATTTTCGAGCTTGCAATGGAAGCCGACTCCAAACCTAGAAAGGCAAACAACGAAAGGGTCGTTGTCGCTGTAATGGCCTCAAATAAAGAGCCCTCAAAAGCCGGTGGGGCCAACAAAAAATCCAAGCGTACAAACCACACGCCGACCACCCCGACCAGTAGCAGTGGAATTACCTTCAACAAGGTCGTTACGCGCTGTACCCACGCAACCTGTCTCAAGCCCAGCGCATTGACACCTGTAAACAACCAGATCAGCGCCAAGCCGCACAAAGCGGAGACGACATTGCTTTCAAGGATAGCGGGAAAGAACACGCCGAGATAGCCAACGCACGCCACGGCAATCGCCGCGTTTGTGCACCAAATCGAAACCCAGTAGCCCCACGCTACCGCGTACCCCATAAAATCACCCAACGCATTTCGAACATATGCATAAGGCCCACCAAGTGCTTCCGGCTGGACCCGGCCCAGGTTCCGAAATACAAGAGCCAACAGCAATGCCCCAACCGAAGAACACAGCCAACCGATAAGGCTGAGGTTGCCATAAATAGCCAAGGTGGCCGGCAAAAGGAAAATCCCTGAGCCGATCATGTTGCCCGTTACGAGCGCTGTGCTAGACCAAAATCCCAGTTTCTTCATGCCCTTTCGAGCTGCTAAAGTATGGGCTAGACGTGGAGCGAAGAACGGCTAGCGCAGCATCCAGGTCGGCGATCAAATCCCCAGGATGCTCGAGTCCGATGCTCAGACGGATCAGCCCTTCGGTGATGCCATACTGAATTTTCTGGTCGGCAGGAACACCGGCGTGGGTCATCGAAGCGGGGTGCTCGGCGAGCGACTCAGTGGAGCCGAGTGAGACGGCCAAAGAAAACACGTTGAATGCATTCAAGACCTTGAAGGCTGCTTCGCGGCCGCCGTCGACTTCGAAGGCGAGCATGGAGCCAGCGCCCGAAGATTGCTCGGCCATGGCGAGGGCTGCATCAGGAGACAGGTCCTCGGCATGGGCTGAGCGAACCGTTCCTACGGCGGGGTGAGCGCGAAGGAAGTCCAAGATGCTTTTAGCAGTGGCCTGCTGCCGCTCAAATCGGATGGGCAGGGTTTCCATGCTGCGGGCGAGAAGCCATGAGGTCCAAGGGTCGGCCATGCCGCCAAGGAAGTGACGGAAACCAACAACGGCCTCCATGATGTCGGCCGCGCCGGAGGCGGCGCCGGCGATGAGATCTGAATGGCCGCCGATGTATTTGGTGGCCGAGTAGAGGACAAGGTCGGCGCCTACTTCGAGGGGGCGTTGCATCAGCGGGCCGAGATAGGTGTTGTCGACGAAGACCAAGATGCGGTGCTCAGGCGTGCTGTGCATGCGGGCCCAATCAGCAGCTGTGGAGATTCGCACCACTTGCATTGTGGGATTCGCAGGTGTTTCGAGGAAGATGATGCCAGGCAGGGTACCGGTTGCGAGGCGCTTGGCTTCGAGGGCTGAGACCAAGTCAGCGCCACCGGGTGCCACATCCAACACTTCGACCGGCGTGCCTTTAACGGGCAGTACTTCGTTCAAGAAATGCGTGGTGCCGCCGTACAAAGGGGGCGCATACCAGACAGCACGATCGGGGCCCGACCAGGCGAGTAGGGCCGTTGAGATGGCTGCCATGCCACTTGAGAAAAAAGCCGAAACGTCGGCGCCGTCGAGTGCAGCCAAGCGCTCCTCTGCCGCTGTGCGCGTCGGGTTGCCGAGGCGGCTGTAAATGTAGCCGCTGTCCGGCGCCACCGCACCTTCGACACCGTAGGCCGCTTCCATGTGTGCCGCGCCCTCTTCCGCCGTTGGGAAAACAAAAGTTGAAGTCGCGTGAATGGGCGGCTTGACCGCGCCTTGGTGGTCGGCCGGACGGTGTCCTGCGTGGATGGCGAGGGTGTCCGGGTGGAGCTTGGCATTCTTCATTTTTGTCTCTTTTGCAATGCCAATTACGTACACTGCACCCATATTTACACCTCATCCGCGACAGACCGACTGCCAACACACTATATTTGAGCAATTCGTCCAGTACGAGGCGGGTATAATTGGGCTACAAAAAACAAATGGACGCGCACGACAGAAGAATCATCGAGTTGCTTACCGCCGACGGCAGAGCCGCCATGCAAACCATCAGCACTGAAACTGGGCTGAGCAGATCGGCCGTATTCAACCGCGTCCGAAGGCTTGAAAAGACC
>CALACF010000047.1 GCA_937890245.1 uncultured Flavobacteriales bacterium | reverse complement strand
TCACTGTAAAATAGGGATAAGGCGCATTATGACTCTGTAGAATTTTCGACGAATGAAGCACATGGCAAGCTCAATTGGTCGGAACTTGTGGAAGCCAAATTGTCAGAACCATGTTTCGAATCGCTACAGCGCTTTTTTCCGGGTTTTTCGGTCTCCTTTTGACCGCATTGTTGACCGCCTCGCCTGCCACGGCCCAAGCGTCAACGCCCATCGACACCTGTGATGTGTCCTGTTTTTCAACCTCACTCGGTCTGTCTGACTATACGCTGCAATGCGTAGAGGACCTCGACGCTTTGACTTGCCCCATGGACTCCGTGGCCTTGACGAACACGTGTACTTCGAGCACCACGGCGATGTCCTGTTTGCTGGGGTCTCGAACGGATACGGTCCGCATTTGTGAGGCGACAACCGCTGAGGGTATTGGCCCGGATGGGGCCTTGCGCGTTTACGGATTGGACCTGAGTGGCCTGGTAGCTTCCGATCTCTTTTTGGAGGCCGGCGACGGGTTGCTCTTGACGAGATATGCCAACAACGTGGCGGTTCTCGCAGGCGACGTGGTCTGTGCCGAAAATCCGAACCAAGGATTTGAAGTGTTTATCACATTCTTTGATGGTGTGGCGGCTTCTGATTGGACTGGAGGATTTAAGATGGCTCCGACCTGCATGGCCACGAACGATGATTGGGACATCTACATGCTCAAAGATGGGCAGAGCTATTTGCGCGGAACGGGCGAATTGGAGGGCAGTATGATTGAGCTCATGCACGCTCCTGCTTCGGGCTTCTTCGGATTCCAAGTGGGCACCGGGGCAAACAACCACAACTGCGAATATGGCGCGGGTGGCTGGTTCGCGTGGACGGGCCAAGTGGCCGGTGTGCCGGTGACAGGCGCAATGGGCGATGTGATCGTCGACCTTTCGTGTGGATCGGAATACTCACGCTGTGGGGCTTCGGTTGACATTTTTCACACGGCGCTCGACGCCGAATGCGGGCCGCGCACATTGGTGCAGACCGTGACGCGTTTGGACGACACGGCCCCTGTATTCATCGACTTTCCGGCGAATCTTTCACTTGCTTGTACGGATGAAATTCCCGATGTTCCCGTTTTAGAGGCCGAAGACAATTGTACGGACCCCGTTGGCGCCGAAGTAGAATACTTGGGCGAAGTAGCGGTTACGGAAGTGCTGCCAGGGTGCTACACATTGAACCGCACGTGGCGGACGACGGACTTCTGTGGGAATGTTCACGAGCAGACCCAGGTGATTGATGTCTACGACGACGTGGCGCCTCTATTCACTTTGTTCGAATGCCCGGACGACACGACCGTTGCAAAGGACGCCGAATGCTTGGCCGATATTTCAGTTGAGGCCCTCGGAACAGTTGCGGTTGAGGCCGAGGACAATTGCGACCCAGACCCCGTCATCGAAATTGTGATTTCAGAAGAAGATGCGCTGGTGACTTGCGAAGGCGCGTTCATGTTTGCGCGCTGGTTTGTGGTCACAGTAACAGATGCATGTGGAAATCAATCGCTCATCACCGATGTCCAATGGGTGACAGTGATCGACACGATTTTGCCAACCTGGAATGAAGATATGCCAGTCGATTTGATCGTAGAGTGTACCGAAGTGCCCGAGCCGCCCGTCTTTACTGGATCGGACAATTGCACTGCGCTGCCGACCGTCGAGCTCACCGAGCTGGTCCAGCAAACAGAGTGCGAGGGCATCTACACAATCACACGAACGTGGGTGCTGTCTGATGATTGCGCCAATTCGATTTCGCACACCCATGAAATTGAGGTCGTCGATACGGCGCCGCCCGTTTGGAATCAGGCGATGCCAGGCGATTCGGTGGTCGACTGCCATGCCGTGCCTTTGGCGCTTGTCGCCACGGCGAGCGATCCGTGCGACTCGGAGTTGACGTACACGTTTGAGGAGACGATGGCCGTCGGTGATTGCGCCCAGGAACAAACCTTAACGCGTGTTTGGACAGCGATGGACTGCGCCCAGAATACGACCTTGCACACGCAAGTATTGACAGTCGTTGATACGATTGCGCCGTCCTTTGTCGAGGCGCTGCCAGCTGACATGGAGGCCGCTTGCGATGCTGTGCCTTTGGCCGCAGTTTTGACGGCAACTGACCTTTGTGACGACGCGCCGTCTGTCAGCTTTTCCGAGGAGATTCTCGGCGACTGCCCGTCGACTTACATCGTGCAGCGCACGTGGTCAACCGTCGATGCCTGCGGCAACGAGCGGGCGCATGTCCAGAGCATTCAGCTCGTGGACAACGTGGCTCCATCGTTTGTCGAGCTCCTGCCCGGAGACATCACGGTTTCATGTGATGCCATTCCGGAGGCGGCAATTTTGACTGCGACCGACCAATGCGACCCTGAGCCCCAAGTACAGTTTCTCGAAGTCACTTCGGATGACGCCTGCGCAGATGACCGCACGGTGACCCGCACGTGGACCGCTTCGGACTGCGCCGGTAACACAACTGTGCACGTTCAAGTGATCTCGCTTTTCGACATCGTTGCTCCAGAAATGATAGGGGAGGAGATCCTCGAGATCGAGTGCGATGTGTGGCCCGACGCCCTTGAACCGACCTTCACTCAGCTGGCAGCTGCCGGCATCATCGATGCGGTCGACAACTGCGACCTGGACACAGTCATCATCACGTATCAGCTGATTTCAGGCGGATGCTTCCTTGACCGTATTCTGACGTATACCCCAGTGGATGCCTGCGGAAATGTCGGCTCCACGCTCCAACAGCTCGTGATCATTCACGATACGACGGTGCCTGAATTTGGCTTCGTTCCAGCCGATACTGCGCTGATGTGCAGCGAGGATGTGGAGGCCTATCTCGTGATGGCCACTTCGTATGACAATTGCGACCCAGACGTCGAAGTAACCTACACCGACCAGGCCTTGGACGACGGCGACGGCTGCCCAGAGACGTACCAGATTGTTCGGACGTTCCATGCGGAAGACTGTGGTTATAACTCGGCAACGGCCGTTCAAGTGATCGACGTGATCGACACCGTTGGGCCTAACATCGCGCTCAGCTGCCCAGCAGATGTGACGCTTTCAGGCTGCTTGGCCGATCTGGACACATCGGCGGCGGCCCTCGGCCTTGCGACCTTCGTCTCTATCGACTTGTGCAGCGCTTCGGTCACAACCACGATGACGCGCGCCGATGTCGTGAGCGCTTTATGCGCAACGGCCGATGGCCAGGAGGGCGGAAGCTACCTCATCGAGCGCACCTTCGAAGTGACCTCAACGGATTGCAGTGGCAACACGACGGTGCTCGCTTGCACCCAAACCATAGAGACCGTCGACGACCAAGCGCCCGTTTTTGCTGGCGCCCTCGAAGTCGGTGTCGACTGCGCGCTCTGGCCTGAGACCCCTGACTTTGACGACATTTTCGGTCTAGGATTGGCCTCGGTAACAGAAAACTGCCTACTCGACGGCGTCGTCGTTGAACAAATGGCTGAATTCAGCGCGGGATGCCGCGGTGCGCGCAGCATGCGCTATACCGCTACGGATGCTTGCGGCAACCTCGCCATCCTCGAGCAGATCGTCAACATGATCGACACGACCGGCCCCGTATTTGACACGGCGCCAGTCGATATTACGCTGAACTGCGGTGACGAGCTCCCTGCTTTTGACCCAGCATCCGCTGTGGCCACCGATGCCTGCGGGGGCGAAGTGCTCATCGAAGTGGCAGACGAAACCTTCATCACCGCGTGTGCGGGGGTGATGACCGTCACCAGGACCATCACGGCTACCGACGTCTGTGGCAACGCCACCGCGCATGTGCAGACCTTCGACTTCATTGACGACCAGGCGCCGGTTCTCACCGACGTGCCGGCCGACCTGTCGGTCGACTGCGGCCTCCCTGATGTCATGCTCCCCACCGCCATCGACGGCTGTGGTGGCGAAGTGACCATCACTGTCCTCGACGACACGCTCTCGCAAAGCTGCCCCAATAGCTTCCAAGTTGAGCGCATTTTCACTGCCACCGACTGCAGCGGCAACAGTACCGAAGCCTCGCAGCTGATCACGGTCTCGGACAGCGAAGCGCCCGTCCTATCCGCTGACCCAGAAATCGTGCTTTCTTGCGAGCTCTACGCTTGTGATCCAGAGATATTGCTTGGACTGGGCGCAGTTACGGCGAGCGATAATTGTGGCGAACTCACCCTCACTGCATCGTGCAGCTCCGTCTCGGGTGGTTGCGTCCAAGACGCAGGCGCCTTCGTTCTGACCTACACGGCCACCGACGCCTGCGGCAACAGCACCGAGGCCGTCCAAGTGGTGACCCTCTTCGACAACACGGCGCCCTCGGCGACCATCGAATGCCCGGCCCCCGTAACGCTTACCATGGACGCTGATTGCCAAGTCGATCTGGATCCATCGGCCACCGGCCAAGCTTCTGCTTCAGCGACCGACAATTGCGACGCCTCGCCGGAGGTCGAAATCACATTCGAAGACGCCGATCCGCTGTACAACTGCGGCGACGGCCTCGGAAGCTACAGCTTCACACGGACCTTCACGGCAACGGCCACTGACGACTGCGACAACGAAGGGCTGGCGACATGCACCCAGATCATCACGGTTTTGGACGAAACTGCGCCTGATCTTTCGATCAATTGTCCGGCTGACATCAACATGCCAGGATGCATGGGCGAAGTGAACTTAAGCCTGGCCAACATGGGCAATGTCTCCTACGTCTCAACGGACAACTGCAGTGGCGTCGACGTCGAATCCACATTCTCCGATTCTGCAGAGCCCACGTGCAACGCAACAGCCGATGACGCAACGCCCGAAGGCGGTGGCCTCATCACGCGGACCTTCACCGTCACGGCCACCGACTGTGAAGGCAACGCGTCAATGCAAACCTGCACACAGCAAATTCTGCTGCTCGACGAGCAGGCCCCAGCCCTCCAACTCGACTGCCCGGCAGATGTGGATTTGACGCTCACCGACGGCTGCACGGTCGACCTCACGGAAGCCACCAATGGATCGCCCGCCACTTCGGCCACCGACAACTGTGACTCTGAAGTTGCTGTCACCGTTACGGCAGAGGACGGCCCACAGCTTCCAACATGTGCCGGCGACGACGCCGAGCCGCAGGGCAGCTATACGTTTACGCGGACATTCACCGCCACGGCGATAGACGACTGCGGCAACGAATCGACGACCTCATGCCAACAGCTCTTCGCCGTGACCGACGAAACGGCGCCCGAGCTCTCGATCGAATGCCCAGCAACCGCAACAGTCTTGCTCGACGAGAATTGCGAAGCGGACAGCTCGACAGAGGTGACCGGTTTGCCAGCGATCGATGCGACTGACGGATGCGATTCTGAATTGGCCTTGACGACAACCCACGAGGATTCAGCCATCGAAATGCTCTGCACAGCGGAAGGCCTGCAAGCTGACACCCAGGCCGAAGGAAGCTTCAGCTTCACGCGGACGTTCATGGTGACGGCGACCGACGACTGCGGCAATACGGCCACGGCCACCTGCGCGCAGCTGATCGAAGTGCTCGACGCAACAGCGCCCGAGCACAGCGCCATGGAGACGCTCGCCACAGACACGATGTACCTCGACGCCATGTGCAACGTGGATTTGACGCCATCAATCACACCGACCTCTGCGGCAAATGATGCTTGCGACAGCGAGATAGACCTGCAAGTGAGCCATTCTGACGCTGAAGAAATCGAGCTCTGTACCGCCGAAGAAGGCGACGCGATCTTTGAGGGCAGCCATTGGATTGTGCGCACGTGGAGTAGCGTGGCGACCGATGATTGCGGCAACGCGGACACGGCTTTCACGTACCAGGACCTGATCGTACTAGACGATATGGCGCCGCAAATCACTGAGACTTGTGGTCTGGCCAATGAGGAACTCATCCTCCTCGATTGTCCGGGGATCGACATCCTGGACTTTGACGTTTTGCCGGATCCGTGCGATGTCGAAGCCGCTGACAACTGCGACTCGCAAGTGGCGGTTGACCTGACGGCAACGCTGAGCGAGTTTGTGCCGAGCGATGAAGTCTGCAACCACTGTGGCCCCACAACGCCAGCACCTCTGAC
>CALACF010000046.1 GCA_937890245.1 uncultured Flavobacteriales bacterium | reverse complement strand
CTGATCGATGGCAAATGCATGGTTGGATTTCTAGGCCAATGGGACAACTGCTCAGCCGAGCAGCTCGACCAACGGGTGCAAGCCGCACAAGCCCACCCCCATGTGTTGGTGGGCACCGTTCGCAACGGCACCGTCTCTTTCCGAGCAAACGTTTACCACATGGAAGTCATCGAACAATTGAACCTTGACTTCGTTCAATTGGCCTCCAAAGCCCAACCCGACTTGACGCGCTTGCTCTACGGAACCCGTGTGGACAGCGTGCACGCCGGATGGAATTTGCCCCAAGCTTACACCGGGGAAGACGTGCTGATCGGCGTGATCGACTGGGGCTTTGACTACGGCCACCCCATGTTTTACGACACGGCATTGACGGCCTCCAGGGTCCGAGGAGTCTGGGACCAATTTCGGCAGAGCGGCCCGGCCCCGGCTGGATTTGGCTATGGCACAGAGGCCTTGAGCGCAGAGAGCATTGCAGATTTGGCCTCTGACACGGCAAACGTATACAGCTGGGCCACCCACGGATCACACGTTGCGGGCATCGCCGCCGGCGGCGGCGCAGGCATCGATTTGCTGGGCGTGGCCCCGGGCGCAGAATTCCTGTTCGCCACCTTCCTCGTGGACGAGGCAGCCGCTATGGACGCCATGTCTTGGATGCAGTCCGTGGCAGAATCCGACGGCAAACGCCTGGTAATCAACATGAGTTGGGGCTTGCCTCAATTCGGAACGCGCGACGGCCAGGGGCTCATCAACCAATTCATCGACGGCCTTTCTGAGGAAGGCGTCATCTTCGTTTGCTCTGCTGGAAACAACGGCGGGCGCGACTTCCACATCGACAAAAATTTTGCTGGCGACACCTTGCGCTCTAGAGTCCAATTCTACCCGCAATCGGCCCACCCCCACATGTGGGGCCAGAACTTGACGCTTTGGGGCGAACCCGGAGAGGCCTTCGAGGCCAGTTTCGCGCTCACTTCCAGCGGAACCAACATCGTGGCCGAAAGCCCGTGGTTCGATACATCAACGGGCCCTTGGGCGCTCGACTCGACCCTTGTTCACGACGGCGACACGATCATTTACGACCTCGCCGTTGAACAGGCCCACCCCGTCAACGGACGCCCCTTCATGCGCTTCCGCATCCGCAAAGGCGGATCAAATATGGGCGTCGGACTGCAAGCCACGGCAGCCTCAGGACGCGTCCACTGCTGGAATCTCGTCCACCTCTCAAACGACGTGGGCAACTGGGGCCAGGACTTCCAATCTGCGGGCGGGGATTGGACTGTGGGAGACGACCACTACGGGGTGCAGACCCCCGCCTGCACGCAAAGCGCCATCACCATCGGCGCTTACTACTCCGAATACCTGAATCCAGTTGGCAATGAAGGCGGCGGAACCTTGGCCAGCTTTTCAACCCTCGGGCCCACCCTCGACGAGCGTTTGAAACCTGACGTTTCCGCGCCTGGCGTATCGGTCGCCTCCTCCATCAGCTCCTTCACAGACAACAACTACACGCTTTATACGAGCACCGATTTCAACGGGACCACCTACCCCTTTGCTAAATTCTCAGGCACCAGCATGAGCAGCCCTGCAGTGGCTGGCATCGTCGCTCTGTTGTTAGAAGCCGATCCCACTTTAAGCGCTTCAGACGTGCGCGACATTTTGTACATCACTGCCCGCACCGACGACCAAACTGGGGAAATCCCCGCAGAAGGCAGCACCGTATGGGGCATGGGGAAGGTGAATGCGTACCGCGCCATTCAACAAGTCTTGGGCATTAACAATATTGCAACACCCCAGGCACCAAGCGGCACACCGCATTTTCAATTGTCGCCCAATCCGGCACAAGACCACATCCACCTCGCTGGCTCGGGCAGCCTTGCCCCCAGCCACTGGGTCCTACTCGACGCGCAAGGCCGCATTGTACGCACAGCAAATCTGCAGCCCGATGCGCTTCAAAATGGCGGCATGAACATCGCGCTCGAAGGCCTTCCCTCCGGCGTCTTTCGAATCACCCTACTCAACGAAGCAGGCCCCTTGCGTACGCTCCCCTTTGTGAAGTTGTAGGCTGACTTGCGGTCCCAGCAGCGACAAAGACCAATGGACGCTAGTACCAACGGGCAATGCCGGCGTCGCATTGATTTTTGATGGGACTACGCCCGCGTGGCAACCTTCAGGCGAGGCCAATGGACTCGTTCTCGGGGATTATTCAATATGACTTGCAATCTCTTCAGGCCAAACCACGAATTTGCCGTATTGACCACTTTTCTCAA
>CALACF010000045.1 GCA_937890245.1 uncultured Flavobacteriales bacterium | reverse complement strand
CGTTCTTGACCCGGCCCACGATGTTGGGCGGCTCGACGATGAAGTCGCCGTGCCCTGCGGCTTCAACTTCTTCGGAAGCGACGAAAGTGCCGCCACGCAGCTTGGTCGTGAGAGCGCCGCCACCGGTGCCAATACCGTACGCCCCTGCTAGCAGTGACGCTGACACGGTCATGGTGAAATTGTAGCGTTTCATGTAGCACGCCAGTGTGATGTAGTTCTCGTTTCCGGCATCCGAGTACAGCTTGATGAAGTCCTGGCCACGCCAGCCGTTTCGGGCGCAGTTGATGACTGCAATGTCAGCCTCTGTGGCCTCAGATGCCAGCTTGACGCCGATGGGAATACCTTCAGCCGCTCCCACCGCCTGACGGTACTGTCCGTCGAGCGCAATGAGCCGCCACTTGTCGTCGATCTTTTTCCGCTCGACCAGGATTGGCATGTCCATCAAGAGGTTCCGTCGCCGGACGCTGGACGTGAGACTTTCCAGTGCGTTTTGCATAATGTCCCTGTTCTTGTCGGACTTGATGACAATGGCAGTGTCCTCAGGCTGGAGCGCGTAGATAGTGCTAGGGTCCATGCCTCGGCTGACGATGGATTTCGTAAGGCGCGTGTATTCAAACTTCTTTTTCATATGGATGTCGGAGTTGTTATGCCTGCCTCTAAAATTGAGAAGCAGTCGTTGTTCAGATCCGAACGTATACAAACAAATTCCAACTGGCAAGGGACAATATGCATAATTTCACAAAAACTTTTGTGGCGGGTCTGACCGGACTCGAACCGGCAACCTATGCACAGACAATGCAACGCTCTCCCGTTGAGCTACAGACCCCTAAAATTGATTGAGAAAAATGTATACAAAACATTCTACGGTAGGTATGAGTAAACCGTGCTCGACAAATACTTCATCGATAAAAACGGCGCCAAGACCCGGCGCGTAGCAAACAAAGCAGGTTCAGGTCACTTCGAGGTGATGCGCGAGGTCCTGGGTGACCTGATCCCTGGGCATGAGCTTTACGACGCAATGTTCCGCCATGGTTTCATACGGGTGGTCGAAACCGACACCGAGATCATGGTTGACGCTCCCAAGGAAATGACTCGGCGACAGCGGGATGCCGTTCGGGACGCATCCATTACTCCTCCTGGGATGCCGGACAAGAAGATCATCGTCAACGACCGCCACATCCGCGAATCCCGCGACCCGCGTGGGATCGCACAGCAGATAATCGGTCAGTAACTGGCGGGCCAGAGGGAAGATGCACCCACGGCGGTGCTGCTAGTGACGGCGGGTGCCCGCCCTGTCAATCTTGGCGATCAACTCGGCCCGCGTAATGGCCTGGATAGTGCGACCGTCGCGCTCCGCCGACCAATGGCCATCGTTGTCCTCCAGGGTCCAACCGCCGTGGGCGAGGTCCGTCGACTGGTGTGCAAGAGCCACCTCACCCTCGGACTCGTGGTATTGGATCGTGTCCTTCTTGCGCTTGCGGTGGCCGCCTGCCACAAACACGTTTTTCCCGAATGGACACTCAGGGCATAGTTTGGCCTCACCCAGGAGGGTGGTCACGATGCTCTCGGCCTGGGACTTGCCGCTGTTGTGGTTGAACGGGCACTTGGAACACAATTTGCCTTCGCATACTTTCATCACGCTAACTACTGAGAAAGAAGAGCGGGCAGAGAATCGGCTCCGTTGAGCCTTTGAATGAGTCTCGCTACTGTCATATCAGTACTCTCTGTTTGCTACACCGACACCATCGTCAATCGCCATTGGAACACCGGCTAGCTCATAGAGCTGTTCCTCTGTGATCACGAGGGTGCCGTGCTTGGCAGCAGCTGCGGCCTTGTTGTTTCCGGCGCCGGGGCCATTTACCAAGTACTGAACTTTCTTCGATACCTGGCCCTTCACGGTCCCGCCGTGAGATTCGATCATCTCGGCCACGGTCTCGCGTGTTCCGCTCAGCATTGTGCCTGTGATGACAAAGGTCTGCCCTGAGAGGGCGCCACTCGCGGCGGGGTCACTCTCGAACTTGAATCCCAGCACTTCTTCCAGGCTGCACAAAACTTCCACGTTATTGTTTACAAAAACGGCCAGGGAGTTGAATCGGGACGGACCGATCAGGTCCTCCAGGGCCATCTGGTCTCCCGTGGCTGCGGCGAAGCTGCTCCATTTGGCCGCGATGTCCTGGCAGATGGACTTGCCAATACTTTCGATGCCCAGGGCGTAGAGCTTCCTCCACCAGGGCACTGTCTTGACTCGCTCCCGTTCCTTCTTGTACTGGGCGGCCCCGGCCTTCTTGAAAATCTTGTCGATGTCCTCGTCGGCGAGGGCGAGCATTCCGTGAAGACCGCAGATGCCTTCTTTGACCAGCATTGCGACCTGCTTCTCGCCGAGACCCTTCCAGTCGAGGGCGTTCCTGGATACCGCGTGCTTGAGCTGCTGGGTGCGCTGGTCAGGGCAGTTCGAGTTGGGGCACCGAACTGCCACCATGCCCTCCTCGCGCTGCACAGGGTAGCCACAGCAAGGGCATTCCTTGGGCATCTCCCAGACACTCCTGACAAACCCGTGTTCTTCTGCGATTCGGGTTTGCTCTTCGATAGTCACGGTAGTTTGTACTGTAGGCATGGCACGATATGTTGTTTAATTTTCGCTAGGAAACGTTCAATTTCTCTCCTTTTGTAGATAACGATAACACGCTGAGATGGGTCCCCATTTCCCGTTGCCGTGTTGACTGACGACAGTCCGAGAGACCTCACAAACCTCACAATTCTACCGATTTCAGGCAGTGAAAATGAGTTCGTGTACCACCGTATACAGCTGATCTTTCCATTCTGGCGAATCAGTGATGCGTCGTCCTGGTACCAGTAGGCGATCCCTTTCCAGTCCAACTTTCCAAGCCACTCATCTGAGACATATTTTGCTCCATCCACCTTGCACATCCGTTCGTAGGGTAGCAGCGCCTGCGTATCGCACACTGCGAACTGCGAGACCTGGTCTCCGATGTTGGACCCCTCTGGCCGAGTTCCTATCCTCGTCCCACCTATCACGCTCTTTTTGTGCTCCAGGTAAGCAAGTTGCTTCTTGCCGTGGGCAAAACACAGCCGTAAAACGAAATGATTCTTACGGGTCTGCCTAGCAAGGCAAGCATCTCCTAGCAAGCTCCCGAGAATGAGCTGCTGCTGGTCTGGCGTGAATATTCGCACTCTTTTGCGGTATCTGAGCCTGTTTGCCTGACTTATCGACACCTGGAGTCCTGCCCGAGCAACCGCTGTGCGGGCCGCTGTGACCGACACGCCCAGGTGCGCCGCAAGGTCAGAGGGAGACCCGCAACTAGTGTACCCTGCCAGCTCGGCAGAGGTGAGTGCGCGAAGACGTTCCATACCCTTTTTATTCGTTTTCGATCCCTTGGGCCTTCCTCTCCGCGAGGAGTTGGTCGATTGTCCCTGTTTTCCCTGTCTTTGGATCGGTGTAGCATCGCTCATACACGCTACATACACGAGGTATAATTTCAGCGGACTTTTCGACCATCACCGTGTCCCCTACGGCCACCCCAAGCCGTGCTATCTCGGCCTCGTTGAACATACTGGCCCTGTGCACCTTGGTCCCGCTCAGATGGACCTGCTCCAGGATGGCGATGGGCGTCAGAGTGCCATGGCGCCCGACGCTGACCTCAACGTCTTTGAGCAGGGTGGATTTGCGCTCGGGTGGGAATTTGAAGGCGATGGCCCACTTGGGCGCACGGGTGCCGTCTCCGAGGTCGGCGCGGTCAGCCATGTCACTCACCTTGATGACCATTCCGTCGATGGGGAAATCGAGGCTTTCGTGGATATCTTCCATCCCCTTGATGGCTAGCGCACTGTCCGTGAAGCTTCCGCCAGCCCCTAGCGCGACTGTGCTGATTGGGGCATCATCCACGCGTGGTGCGTGTAACGGGGTCATGAATTGCTCGTCGTTGAGCCGGTGTAAGAGGTCGGAGTACATCGCTATGTCCTCCTCTCCGATCAGCTCATACGCCATGAAATCAAGCTTTCTAGCCGCTACTGCGCGGGAATCCTTGAGCTTCATTGTGCCTGCGGCGGCGTTCCTGGGATTGGCGAACTTGTCGTCATCCTCCAGGGCTGAGTTCAGCTCCTCGAACACGGAAAAACGCATGAAAGCCTCCCCACGGACCTCGATCCTCGTTGCAGGCGCCTTTTCAGACAGAATCAGCGGGATCGTCTTGATCGTCCTGGCGTTGATCGTCACATCGTCGCCAGTCGTTCCGTCGCCCCGTGTCACGGCCTTTACGAGCTTCCGACCCTCGTAGGTGAGCGACAGGGACAGCCCGTCGATCTTCGGCTCCCAGGTGACCCACCCTGTGTATCCAAGCTTGTCCACCACCTCCTGGGCCGTCATGGCGTTGTCCAGCGACAGCATCTTGCGGGCATGCTTCACCTTGGGGAAGTCCGACAGCGACGGGCTTCCAACTCGCGCTGTCGGCGAGTTGGGGTCCTTGCACGACGTGAACTGGGCCTCCAGGGCCTGGAGCTTCTTGAACATCGCGTCGTAGTCGGCGTCCGTGATCTCGGGTTTCCCCTCCGTGTAGAGGGCTGCGTGGCGGCGCAGGTCATGCGCCAAGGTTGCGAAGTCGTCGGTTACGCTCATGGTAAGTCCCAAAATCGGAGGCCGGGGGTTATTATGTTGGCTGCGTAGAACAGGAAGGCCACGAACATGC
>CALACF010000044.1 GCA_937890245.1 uncultured Flavobacteriales bacterium | reverse complement strand
CATGTCGGTCCGTTCACGCGCTACACCCTCGATACGGAGGAAAACCCGTTGGGCGGCGCGGCGCAAATGAGCGAGACGCATTTCGACAATGGCGAATTGGTGGCTTGGCACGACGGGCTGGAACCGCGGTTGGGCATTCGTGTAAAAACCGGTCCGAAAAGCTCGATCAAGGCTGGATACAGCCGCAACCAGCAGTTTGTCCACTTGACTTCCTTGGCGCCCACTTCCATGCCTGCTGACATTTGGCTTCCGAGCTCTGACCGCGTTGAGCCGCAGCGCGGGTCGCAGTGGGCCACCGGCTATTTCACGCAATGGGGAGAAAATCAAATGTGGGAAGGCTCGATCGAGGCCTATTACAAGACCCTCGAAAATCTGGTGGCCTACGCGGATGGCTCTGAGCCAGAGGACAATATCCAGAACAACGTCGACAACAACCTCGTCTTTGGAGAAGGCACGTCGTATGGAGCGGAATTTTTCTTGAAAAAGCGGCTGGGTGACATGACCGGCTGGATCGGTTACACGTGGTCAAAAACGGACCGCATATTTGCAGACCTCAACGACGGCGAGTCCTTCCCAGCCCGCTACGACCGCCGCCACGACTTGAGCGTTGTAGCGCAATACACACTCAACGACCGTTGGGATCTCAGCGCCACTTTTGTCTACGGCACAGGCAACGCGATCACCGTCCCCGTCCAGCGCTACTTCTTGGACGGCCAAATTGTCAACGTTTACGGGGACCGCAACGGATTCCGCATGGCCCCGTACCACCGCGCAGACATCGGCGCCACCTACACCCCGAGACAGAAAGCTGGAAAATCACGTCCAGGCCAATGGGTCTTCTCAATCTACAACCTCTACAACCGCAAAAACCCCTACTTCATTTACTTCGGGAGCGAGGGGTCAATCTCCAGCAACGACTTGTCAATCAAGGCCTACCAAGTCAGTCTCTTCCCCATCCTGCCTTCGGTGGCTTGGAATTTTTCGTTTTAAATCATGTCGCCGCTCCGCAGCCTCCGCCCCTATTTCTGGACCTACAAATACCACTTGCTCGGCGGCGTCGTGTTTATCACCCTGACCAACGTTCTCGCGGTTTTCGCACCTGCCGTGGTCGGCGAAGGCATCAACGCACTACAGCGCGCCTACACCCAATTTCTCGGCCCCTTGGAGGCCGGGCAATCTGCCGCCGACGTCTTTGATGGCGCGAAAATTAAGCTTGAATTGCTTGGCGATTTCTTTGGAGATTTGGGCCAATTCACCCCCACATCCAAGCAAGAAGTTCTGCAGGCCATCCTCTCGATCGCAACGATCCAAGCCCTGCTTTATCTCGCGGTTTTTGCACTCAAAGGTGTCTTCAGCTTCTTCACCCGTCAGACCATCATCGTGATGAGCCGTCACATTGAGTACGACCTGAAAAAAGTCATCTACAGCCAATACCAGCGCCTCTCCGTCTCCTTTTACAAGCAGAACGAAACGGGCGACCTGATGAACCGCATCTCCGAAGACGTCTCGCGCGTGCGGATGTACCTCGGGCCAGCAGTACTCTACACGCTCTCTCTGCTGATCTTGGTCGTGATCACCGTGAGCGTGATGGCCCGCATCGACTGGGGCCTTACGCTGTGGTCACTTGCCCCGCTGCCCTTCATGAGCATCGGCATTTATTACGTCAGCGCCATCATCCACCGCCGAAGCGAAGAGGTGCAGGCCGGGCAGAGCGACTTGTCGGCGATGGTACAGCAGAATTTTTCAGGCATCCGTGTGCTGGCTGCATACGCGCGGGAAACCGCCGCCTTGCTGCGGTTCTCGACCGCCGCCGACCTATACAAGGAGCGCTCACTGAAACTCGTGAAGGTCGAAGCGCTGTTCATCCCGCTGATCGTCATGCTCGTAGGACTCAGCACGGTTTTAACCATCTACATCGGGGGCTTGCGCGTGCTTGACGGGCGCCTCGAGATGGGCCACATATTCCAATTCATCTTTTATATCAACTTGCTGACTTGGCCTTTTGCTTCAGTGGGTTGGGTGACGTCGCTGGTGCAGAAGGCGGCGGCAAGCCAGGGACGGATCAATGCCTTTTTGGATCTCGAGCCTGAGATCCAATCCGACGCCACGCCCCACGAGGTGAAGGGCCGTATCACATTTGAAAATGTAGGTTTGACGTATCAGGATTCTGGAATTCGAGCTTTGGAGGGGGTCAGCTTCGATCTGGAAGCCGGGCAGACCTTGGGAATTGTCGGGCGAACGGGCAGCGGAAAGTCCACAGTAGCCCAATTGATCGCCCGGCTTTATGACGCGGACACTGGGCGCGTGCTGATTGACGGGCGGCCTATTCAGGACTGCGACCTGGGCAGCTTGCGGGGCGCCATGGGCTACGCGCCCCAGGATGTGTTCCTGTTCTCGGACAGCATCCACAACAATATTGCGTTTGGCTCAGCGGGCGCCACGGCCCAGGAGGTGGAGGCCGCCGCGAAGGAGGCCGCTGTTCACGAGGACATCGCGGGCTTTCCCGAGGGCTACCAAACGCTGCTGGGCGAGCGTGGGGTGAACTTGAGCGGTGGACAGAAGCAGCGCATCGCCATAGCGCGGGCCCTGCTGGCATCTCCCGCCATCTTGGTGCTTGATGATGTGTTGTCAGCCGTCGATACGGCCACCGAAGCCC
>CALACF010000043.1 GCA_937890245.1 uncultured Flavobacteriales bacterium | reverse complement strand
CATCCCCGTCTTCGCTTTCGCCTTTATTGCAAGCGTCTTTCTCAGCTCATGTACAGAACCTGAAAAGACCGAGACTTGGAAAGAAGCAGAAGCCCTGCACGAGCGCATGGTCCAAACTGGAGACAAGCTCCACCACGAATTGGAGGCGACCATGTCGGGCGTCAACGATCATTTTGAAAAGGCCATCGCAAAAGGGGACAGCGCATTGGCGGGACAGCTCGCCTCGATTTCATCTCGACTCGACCGCTTCGACGGCAACTTCCACGCGTGGAGCGAATCCGTTGTGGCCATGCCGGGCGCCGGTTGCAGTCACGCCGACCACGATAGCCACGATCACGGCGACCATGATCACGGCGACCACGACCACGGCGACCACGCGGCCCACGTGCACACGCAGACACTCCCCGACGGCTTGAGCGACGAGGATATGCTCGAAATCCAGCAGGAAATCATGGCATCACTCGAAGTGCTGAAGCGCAACTTTGCTTCGATTCTGGCCGCCAGCGCTGCGGATCACGCACCCGGCGAGGCGGTCCATGTGACCAATGCCTTGGAATCAGCAGAATGAGCGAGAACCTCCGCGACCAGGTCCGCCAAAAGCTGGAGAACTTCTTGGAGACGGGCGGCCACCGCCGCACGCCCGAGCGCTTTGCGGTGCTCGACGTGATCTACGAGCAGGGCGGCCATTTCGACATAGACACGCTCATGTCGTGGATGTCAAAAGCCAAACGCAAGATCAGCCGGGCAACTTTGTACAATACCATCGAGCTGCTCATGGAAGCCGGTCTGGTTCGAAAACACCAATTCGAAGACGGCTTGTCCCAATTCGAACCTGGCTTCCCCGCCCGCCAGCACGACCATATTATATTGGACAATGGCGAAGTTCTCGAGTTTTGCGATCCCCGTATCCTCAACATCAAGCGCACACTCGAAGAGCATTTTGACATCGAAATATTGCACCACGCCCTGCACATCTACGCCCGTAGAAAAGACCCTAAGAATCCATGAAACCTTCTGCATTTTTCACCCCTCTCGCAGTGCTCATGCTGACGCTTGCACCGAATTTGGCAGGGGCCCAGCAGTTCCAGAACGTCCGCCTGGATCAGCCCTCAACTGAAGGCTTCAAGGCCTGTGAACCAAGCATAGCCATCGACCCAACAAACCCGGACCGTATTGTGGCCGGTGCCGTTCTGGACCAGGTCTTCCTGAGCTTGGACGGTGGAGCGACTTGGACGGCCGACCAGCTGAAATCTCGGCACGGTGTGTACGGCGACCCGTGCATCGTGGCTGGCCCCCAAGGCGACTTCTACTATTTGCATTTGAGCGACCCGAAGGGCGAGGGTTGGCAGGATGAAGGCCTGCTCGACCGGATTGTTTGCCAGCATTCGAAAAATGGAGGCGAGCGCTGGTCACGCGGTGCGAGCATTGGCCGCAACGGCTCGAAGGACCAAGACAAGGAATGGGCGGCGATCAGTCCGAGCGGAGACCGCATCGCGGCGTGCTGGACGGAGTTCGACCATTATGGGAGCGAAGCGCTGCACGACTCGACGCGTATCTTATGCAGTACCTCTGACCGGAAAGCAAAGAAATGGTCGGATCCCGTGCGTGTGAGCGCCCAACTGGGCAATTGCCTTGACAGTGACAGCACGACGGAGGGCGCCGTTCCCGTGTGGATTAACGAACACACCTTGGCCGTTAGCTGGGCTTTTGATCGCTCCATTTGGTTCAACATTTCTACCGATCGCGGTGCGACTTGGGGCGCAGAAGACCGCGCCATTGCAGACATCATTGGCGGTTGGGACCATGAAATTCCCGGCATCGGTCGCGCCAACGGCATGCCCGTCACCGCGATTGACAACAGCCCCCGATACCCCGGCCGCATCTACGTCAACTGGGCCGACCAGCGCAACGGCGCGGACGACACGGACATCTGGCTCATTTGGTCTGACGACCAAGGGCTGAATTGGTCTACGCCGAAAAGGGTTAATAATGATCCCGCGGGCAAACACCAGTTTTTCACTTGGATGGCAGTGGATCCAGTGACCGGCCATGTGCACGTGGTGTTTTACGACCGGCGCCAATACGACGATACGCGGACGGAAGTGGTCGTGGCAACTTCCACCAACGGCGGCGCCTTCTTTGCCAACCGGGTCGTCTCCGAATCGCCATTCCACCCCGACGGAACTACTTTTTTCGGCGACTACAACAATATCTCTGCCTACGGTGGCCGCGTTCGACCGATTTGGACACGCAATCACAATGGCGACCAGGGCGTTTGGACTGTGTTGCTGGAGGATTTCTGAGCCTCAGCTTCTGGATCCCAATCTCACCACTGCCATGACACAAGACCCATCTAAACGACGCGTTGCCGTCAGCTGCGGTGGATACTCGGGTGAAGCGGATATCTCGCGCGCCAGTGCGGCCATGGTCATGGATCACATTGACCGCGATAGATTTGAGCCCGTCCTCGTTCACATTGAGCGGGGTGGCTGGACGGCCGAGTGGGATGTTCCAAAGCATCGCGCCCCGGTCGACCGCGGCAACTTCACTACGACGGCCCCGGATGGCTCGGTTGTAGGGTTTGACATCGTTCTGGAGATGGTGCACGGCACCCCTG
>CALACF010000042.1 GCA_937890245.1 uncultured Flavobacteriales bacterium | reverse complement strand
AGTTTCCCGAGGCGGGCTTGTACGAGCTGAGGATTGTGCACGCCATGCGCCGCAACCCTTTGCCTGGAGTGGCTTCAGTGGGCGTCGACGTGTTCGGACTCAGCGGATCTTGACGGGTTTCGACTTGGAGACCGCCTTCCCGGCGTCTTGCCAGGCGTAAAATCCGCCCTCCAAATTGTACAGATGCGTAAAGCCACTGCGGGCGAGGGCCTTCATGGCATTCGCGCTGCGGCCGCCAGCGGCGCAGTAAATCAACAGGGGCCGGTCCTTTGCGATGCGGCTGGCCTCAGTTGAAAAGTCGTCTTCGAGGAAGTCGATCCACGCGGCGTCTTCCATGTGGCCGCCGTCCCATTCACCTGATGTTCGGACGTCAAGGATGAGCAAGTCGGCGTGCTCAGAAACCAGGGCAGCTACGTCTTCAACGCTGATATCTTCTGCGGTTTGGGCTGAAGCAGTGAGCGAAAAGGCGGGCGCAAAGGCGGTCGCAAAGAGCGCGGTCGACAGAAAGAGGGGTGCAAAAATCTTCATTTCAGGTCCATTTGGTGATGTTCAATCTTGGCTCAAGATAACACGCGCACTCCGACCCGAGCTGATCACAGTGTAAGCGCCATCAGGCAAACGCGACAAATTGATAATGCCTTCAGAGCTGCTCTGCCCACGGGCTACACGGCGACCGCTGGTATCAAATACTTCGTATAGCGACAAACGCAATGGGCCGTCTTCACAGCTCAGCGCGAGCGGTCCGATTGTCGGGTTGGGCCAAACGATGAGCTCCAAGGCAGGAAAAGCGCTGCCCAGCCCGTTGCCAGGTAGTTTACCTACGCCGATGTTGATGTCGTCGAAGCGCCCCCAGATTTCCTGGCGGTAGAGATTGGCAATCAGCGCATCGTGAACCACCACGGTGTTCTCATCGTTGACCGATTCTGCGTTGGAACTCCAGTTGTGGGAGCCGGTCAAAACCGTCGGATCCGCATCGGGGTAATCACCGTCGACGATGACGAGCTTGTGGTGCAAGGTGCCGGGAATGCCCTGGTGCTCATAGGTTGGGACGCCCGCTGCATTCAAGGGCCCATATTCAGTGCCGGCGCCGAACCAATCGTCGATGATGCCAATCGTTTCACAGCCCGCGTTGTGCCGATCGATGATCGCATCGCCCAGGTCGTCTCGGGTGAAGGAAAAGACTTGGAATTCAATGCGTTGGTCAGCGGACAAGAGGGTGCGGCGGATCGCTTCGTTGGTGCCGTCCGACGGAGAGAAGTACAACTCGACGGGGCGGCCTCCGATGAGGAATTGCTTGGGCGTGTTGTCCG
>CALACF010000041.1 GCA_937890245.1 uncultured Flavobacteriales bacterium | reverse complement strand
ATCCCTATTTTACAGTGAGTTAACCACGTGCGTTTACAAAACCCATCTTTATTCGTCGAAAATACATGCATCTTACACGTTTATACGAGCGTGTAATGCTCGACGAAATTCGTATAACACCCATCGAATTTTGATTACACCCATCGCCTTGTGCTCGCTTCCAAATCTCACGGCAGCACAAAAGAAAAGGCCGCCCCGGGTGGGACGGCCTTTTCAGCTCAAATTTCCGGACCTAATGAAGTCCTCTAGTGGTTCTGAATCAGTCGGTGACCAACAGTTTCTTGACCGCCATGTAGACGTTTGATGAAATGCGGATCTGGTACATACCTGATGAGAGCGCGTCCGTATCGATATCGATAGCGTACTGCACACCCGTCATGGCGTTTCCGTCATACAACCCTTGGACTTGGACACCTGACATGGTGTACAGATCCACCCGCAGACGCATGCTCGAGCTCACCGTGAAGGTCAACTGGCTGTGGTCGTTCGTTGGGTTAGGTGCAAGACCCGTGATGCGGATTGGATCCTTCAAGTTTGAAGAACCACCAATCACCACTGGACCGCCGCCGTGTCCGCCAGAGATGTCACCTCCGCCATTGCTTGTTGCATCGGTTCCGCGGTCCGTGTAAGCAAACCCTGTTGGGTTGCCACAGTCGTCCATCGCAGTGTAGCTGTAGTCCACCTGCCAAGGCAAGCAGCAATCGAGATCGATAAAGATGTCACCACTGCTGGCAAGTGTACCGAGGTCCTGGCCATCGATGACCACCTGGCCATTCCAGAAGAACCATGCACTTGCACCGTAATTGGTGTTCTTGTTGTTCGCACCGGCTCCAGCCTGCAGGCCGAAGTAGTTGTTCGATGGCTGATGGCTCAAGTCCATGCTCGAACCGGCGTAGATGCCAGTTCCTTCCATCGTACCGCTCGTCATCAAGAAGAATGCCCAGTCCTCCCATACGTTCTCACCAGGGAAGATCTCATTGCAGTCCTTCTTATAAGAACGTCCAAGTGCAGACCATTCAGACCAATCCAATCCCGCGCCATAGTCAGCTGACCAAGCGAAGCCGCCTGTGCCATCTGCATTCGTCACATGGAGCTCGATGTGGAGTGACCCGTCGCCGCCCACCTCAACGATGCTCTCATCGCCAGAAGCGTCGACCACGAAGGCTTCGTCTCCTGGGAAGTTGAACAGGCGGATGGCCTCTGGTGCACGCTCGTCACACGTCATCGAACCGTCCTGGGCTTCCGGCGTAACCGGTGCACAGTAGTTCTGGATGGCGCTGGTCGGAACGTGACCTGAAGTCTCCGTAAACAGATTGACATTCACTTCGCTGTCACAGTTATCAATCGCCGTCACGTCGCATGGCACAGGCACCGGATCAAGATCCAACACAGCGATACCAGCACACGGGAAGACGTTCTCAGCGCCGTTCATCATATCACAGGTATTGGTGAGTTGTGGAGCCGTCGTATCAGACACCTGCACGCTCTGGTAGCTGATAACCGATGTCTGGTTGTTTGCATCGTCAGAAGCTGTGGCATCCCACGTCCGCAAGAAGCTGTAGCCACCCTCTGGCGTATCGTCATCCTCAGCACAATCGCCGAAGGTGAAGCTCACGCGGAACTCACCATCACCGTCGCCCTCTGGGAACACCTGTGCGAAGATCTGACCGCTGAGCAGTCCATCTGTTGTCAACTGTGCAATCAATACGCGGTTGTCGTCGCCTGCCACTGAGGCCGCACTTGGGTAGAGCGAGAACCAGCTGCCTCCGTAGAAGCTGTTCATCATGATGTCTCCACCTGCAGCGAAGTCAGCTACCCAGTCACCCACTTGTTGGATGGGTTGATCACCAACGCTTGGAGCTCCATCCAGGCCAATTGTCACCCAGCTATCGTAAGCGAGGTCCGGAGCAATGGCTGGATCCAAGTCAAGCAAATCACTTCCCAGTGTAGCGCCCAAGGCGTCCTGATAGAACGAAGTCGACGAGCGAATCACCGTGGGATTCACCGCATCACCAGCCACCGCACTTAGGAAGTCCGTAGCGTTTTCCGTAGTGATGTAAATCCGCACCGTGGTCATGCCCAAGATGCCGTCAACAGCAACCGTATCGATTTCAAGACCATAGTCACCGAACGCGTTCTCGAATGAATCCGGTCCATCCGTGAAAGTCAAGTCAATTGACACATCTGAATCACAAGCGTCAGCAGCAGAAGTCTCTGGCGTACCTGCAGCTGCAGGTGATACATCGGCGTTGCAATCCTCGTCAGCGTACACACCGTACGAAGGCAAAGTTGAGATCTCCGCCGTCGGCGCGATCACATCGTGGAAGCTGAGCGTCTGGTCGTTGCTCTCAGTCGAACTGTTTCCACAGTCGTCCGTCGCTGTTACCGTCCAAGTCCGCGTGAAGGTAAACCCGCCTTCAAGTGCGTCATCAAGATTGACCGCCAACTGGATTGTGTCGTGGTCAGCATGAGAAATCTCAATTGCGAGCTGATCGTCACAGTTGTCCGTAGCCGTTGAAGTGGCCACACCAGCTGCATCTGTGCTACCGTCTGCAGAGCAGTTGGCATCAAAGTCCGTGTCGTAGTCCGCAGGATACGTTGCCAAAATCGTTGGGTCGGTAGCGTCCGTCACAACAATGGACTGGCTGTTCATCGCGGTCGACTGGTTTCCGCAGTCATCAATTGCAACCAAGATCCACGTACGTGTGAAGCTGTAGCTACCACTGTTCGTACCGTCATCGCCATCGCAGGTCTGCGTGGTTAAGCCGTCTGCATATGAGAGCGTCGTTGCAACATCGCTGTCACAGGCGTCCGACTCAGTATGAACTGGCTCAACAACTGGGGTCAAGTCAGCTGAACAGTCAGTTCCGAGGAAGTACTCCTGGGTTCCGAGCTGCTCTAATGAAGTGATCGAAGGCTGCATGCCGTCCACCACTTCGATGAGCTGGCCCACAGAAGATGTCGTCTCGTTGCCACACGCGTCAGTCGCAATGGCCGTGAAGGTCCGCGTGAAGGTGTAGCTGCCTTCCAAGTTGTCGTCGTCGCCGTCGCAAGAGAGTACATGCTCGCTGTCGCTATGTGTCCACTCCGTGTCCACATCGCTGTCGCAGTTGTCCGTGGCAGAAACCGTAGGCTCGCCATTTGCGGCGATGCTTAAGTCAACGTCACATGACGAGCTGAGCACCAACGTCCGGTCCTCTGGCGCCTCGAGTGAAAGGTCAGGGTTGATAGCATCGATAAACGTGATCAACTGGTCGTACGACGAGTGATCCGTGTTGCCACAGTTGTCAGTCGCCGTAGCGCTGAACGTACGCGTGATGGTGTAGCTGCCGTTGCCTTCCTCGCAGAGGTAGACTGGAGCTGCATCGGCGAAGGTTACCGCTGTAGTGGCCTCGCTGTCGCAGTTGTCCATCGCGCTCACAGCATACAAGCCGGTCACATCCGTTCCATATGCAGCAGTACAGTTTTCATCCACGTTCAAGGTGATGTCGGCTGGCTCGAATTCGGTCGTCAGCACGGGGTTCACCGTGTCGAGCAACTCAATCACTT
>CALACF010000040.1 GCA_937890245.1 uncultured Flavobacteriales bacterium | reverse complement strand
GCGGCAATTTCCTCGGGCTCGCTCATGCGCCCCGATGGAAGAATGGCACATTGCTCCTTGCAACACACCGCGTAGCTCTTTCCCTGTGCCTTTGCAATACGAGCCAAGCTCTCCCGGGCCATGTCTGTCTCCACCCAGCCCGGACAAATTGCATTAACCAAGATGCCCTCCGGCCCCCACTCTACTGCCAAGCTCCGAACAAGGCCCAAGAGGCCCGCCTTTGACGTGATATAGGCCGTTTGGCCAGGAACGCCAAACCGAGCCAGAACGCTCGATGTGACAACAGCGTGCTTGACCCCTTGATCAGCTTTGAGCAACCAGGCACGCGCCTCATGCAAGGTCACATAGACGCCTGTAAGATTCGACTCTAGGATCTCATCCCAACGGTCCGCTTCTGAATCAACCGCGTATTCATTCGCGCCGCCGATACCGGCATTGGCAAAGACGCCAACCAATTGTAGTCCGCCATCTTCGAACACTTCCTTCAAGCCTTGCTTCACTGCCAATCGATCGGCAACGTCCAAGGCAAGCACAGGATGAATGCCAGGCCGCGTCATCAAGCCACGGGTTTCCTCAAGGCTCGAAGACGTGCGACCTGTTAAAACTACAGCGTAGCCCTCGAGCTCCAAGCGCAACGCCGTGGCACGCCCAATTCCCGAACCTGCCCCGGTTACCCAAATCGCCTTTTGCATTGCGCGAATATCGACCAGGCAAACAAACCATCGACAATAGAAAAGGCCCGGCATATAGCCGGGCCTTCCCAATTCAGTCATTGTCGCTGATCGCTCAGCTTGATGTTGTCAACTTAGTCGCAGTCCGTTCCGAACGCACCCAAGAAGATCAACAGGTCACTTGTTGTTGTACCTCCATCATCGTTCAAGTCCGTAGGACAAGGGTTGCTCAGAGAGAACGTACAAGAACCGTCGTCGTAGTTGGCACCCAGAGCTAAGTCGTAGTTGTCAGCTGTCTCGTACGTACAACCTGCAGTCAAGTCAAAGTTACAGAGCGCCTCGTCAGAGATGTCCACCGTAGCTGGATCCTCGTAGTTCGCTGCGCAAAGCACAGTACAACCTGAAGTACAATCAGTGCCGAGGCCCATCATGAATGATCCAGTTCCACCAGCAAGATCGCCGTTAGAACCACCAGTGATAGACCAGCTAACCTCAGAAGCAAATGAGCCGCCGCCGACAGTCATGCTGTAACAGCCGACCGCATCAAGACAGATTTCATCTGAAGCGAAATCACCAGATTCAACAGTACCAGAAGCGACGAGAACATCGTCCAAGTACAACTCGTACGTGTTTCCGTTCCATCCGTCACCGAAGCTGTCGAACATGTTAATCGTAATCTGAGCCTCGCCGTAGCAACAAGAACCATCATCAATTGTAGCGAAGATATTCGTGTTGATAGCGTCTCCATCAGTACAACCCAAGCAGCTGAAGTCACACATTGTGTTGTCAGCGAAATCAGGAGCCATGGTGAAGTTACAAGCAGTAGAATCAGCACAGTCAACGCTCGGTGCAGGAGCACAGTAGATCTCAAGGTTGATACCCAAACCATCGTCTGTACCGCTTACGCAGCTGACAGACCCATCAGAGTCAAACGTCACAAGCATTTCTGCCCCTGAAGAGATAACGATGTAGTTCTCTGTATCCGCTCCGTCAATGTCGGCGTTGTACAGCACAGGGTCAGTAGCGTTCGGACCATCGTGGATAATGAGGTCGTCCCAGTTCTGCTCGATGCCGTTGTTCATCACCATTACGATGTTTCCAGTAGCGTCGGGATTGGTCAACACAAAGCTCCACTCCTCATTTGAGTCGTAGCAGTAGCTCCAAGACTCAGAGATGCAATCCACACAAGAAAGGAAGTCACAATCCGTGGCGACGTTGGCTGTAGCATCGTAGTTACACGCAAGCGCGTCCATACATCCGTACACAACCGGCTCACAAGAAATCACCAGGTCAAATGGCCCACCGAGCGATCCAACGCCAGCGCTAACCAAGATACCGACGTTGCTCGTTCCAGCGCCCATGACCACTTGCGTAGTCTGGCCGTTGTCACAGCTCTCCGTTCCAACTACCGTGTTGTTCACCTCGTCAATACAAAGCAAGCTAGAGCAGAAGCCAGACCCACCGAAGATGGAGAAGCTTTGCGTTAGCGTACCGCCTCCAGGCAGGTTGTATGGTGATGCATCTACAGAGAAGTTGTCAGACTGAACCGATCCACCCAAAAAGGTGTTCACCAGCTCGTCACCGTCAGAAGTCGTCAACGTGTAGTCTGGACCACCATCTCCAAATGAGTCATACATGTTGAGGGTGTAGCTGCCAGCAGCAACGCAGAAGTCAGCTGTAACCGTAGCGTTGTTGTTTCCACCGTAGTTATCACCTGAAGCGACAACGTTTCCGCCAGCGTCAACAACATCCCAAGACGTCTCGCCTGAGAAACTGTCCATGACCATTGACAAGGTCATGCAAACCGTTGGTGCGGTAGAACAACCACCTGAACACATCAGCGTGTTGAGGTTGCCATACGAATCAATCACTGTTGCAGTCAAGCCATCGTTCTCTGTGCCCTCGTTGGTGAACGTGACCGTGTAGTCACCACCAGAAAGAGCGTAGTAGAAGTTGTTAAACAATGTTGCGAACAGGTCACCAGCTGGGATGGTTGCAACAACAACACCGTTGTACTCAATCACTGCTGAGATGTTTCCGTAGTTCGTCGTGCTCAAAGAGTTCACCTCAAGGGTAACGTCCGCAGCATCGACACTCTGGTAGAGCTCGAACTCGGTGTTCACCGTTGAACCACACGTGCTGATCGTTACGAGCTGCTCCGTGTTGGCGTTGTCAAAGTTGTACCACACACCAGCGCCTGCCGTCCCACAAGGGTCAGCTGCACCAGCAACGGTTGAACCGCCAGTATTGCCAGATGTGGTCGAGCCACATGCAACAGCAATAGCGTTAGAACAGCTGTCGTTTGCTTGGGTCACACCGATGTAGATACATCCGTCGTTGACCGTAGCGGCATCATTGTAGTTGGATGCCGTTGCGTCAGTGCAACCGAGCACCTCACCCACAGCAGACAACGCGTACGTACCGCAATCAGCTGGTTGAGTCGTCCACAGGTAGAGATAGTATGTACCACCAGCAGAAACCGGGATGTTAACTTGGACTGGCCCCGCAACCTCAGTAGCGAACCAACCGTTCATCTCAGCTTGCAGTGAACCTTGAATCACACCGCCTTGGGTGTCGTTCAAATCGGTACAGTCATCGCCCAAGGTGTATACGCCATAACCGATGGCACCTTGACCTGTTGCGTCAATCGTCACCGAGTACATGTTGAATGGATCAACTTGCTCGAGCTCGTACCACACACCGTAAGCCGTTGCGTAGATACTAAGTGAGCCCAATCCGAAGTCATCATCAGGACCAGTACAACAGAGGCTACCACTGTAATCACCACCATCAACAAGTGGCAAGGCCAATGTGCAGAGGTCGTCATTTGATGGGAAGCCATCTGGGCAATCAGCACATGTCACCGACACAACGATTCCCGTTTGGGTCGTCGTGCTAGACCAAGTGCCGACACGCAAGAAGTAGTTATTTCCTTGCTCAGCGTTGATTGTCAGAATCGAGTTGAACACCGCGTTACACGCAGGGTTGTCGTCGTTCGTGGCAATCGCAGTCAAGCTTCCATCTGTGTTCTGGACAAAGGCGATAACATCAGTGTCGGTCACACCGTTGACAGCATCTTCAGATGCGCAAAGGTTGAACGTGACTTGCTGGTCAGATCCCGCATTGAACTCATACCAGATGGCACCGTTGTTCGAAATTGGGTTGCCCAGCACTGTTGTGCCGTTGTACTCATCACCAGAAGCCCACTCGAGCGTTCCAGGAAGGGTCAAACCACAAGCAATCGCTTGTGCATTCTCTTGGAGGTCGTTGCCAGGTGCATAAACACATGAAGCGTCGTCCACAGAAGCTGAGAGGTTGTAGTTGACCGCTGTTGCGTCTGTACATCCTGTGAAGCCACAATCTGTAGCATCCGTTCCGCCAAATGCAACGGGGTAACCCTCCGTAGGACCGTAAGTCAAAGCCGCGTACTCGTTTCCGAGGTTGTCAGCCAAGCTCCATCCCTCTGTTCCGTACAATGTAGTTGTAGAGAAGGTGTAACACCCAACTTCAACACATGCAATGTTCTCTAAGTACGTAGAGCCGCCTTCCATGGTGCCAGTGAGGACGGTGTCGCCCGTAGCTTCAGATACAAAGTAGTACCCGCCGTTTCCGCTGTACCATCCGTTTCCGAAATCGTCTTGGAGACCGATTGTCAAGCCGAGTTGGCCCGCATCACACACCACGCAAGAACCATCATCGATGGTCGCGTCTGCGTTGTAGTTGATCGCTGCAGCGAGCGTACAACCGCTCACACATGTAGCCGCGTCCGCACCGAACCCGATGTCATATACGCCGAGTGATCCAGAGTGAACAACTGTACCGTTGAACTCCATGATCTCCCAGTTTGGCGTGCCGGCTGGAGAGCCGCCGCCTGCAGACAATGCAAGGCAAGCGTCATTCGGGACACAGAACTGCCAGAAGCTGCTCACAACATCCTCAGCATACTCAGGCGTGTAAGAGTTGTCAGAAGGGTCAAGACCCGCAGCCAACAAAGTGTCACCGGTGTTCAAGTCGTAGATGTACGCCGAGTTGTTACCCCAGTAGAGGTAGATGTCGTGCGTCAAGTGGAACATATAGCTCGTGCTATCAGCGTTGCCGTCACAATCAGGTGCGAAACACGTACCGTCGTCAGCTGTTGCAGCCGCATCAAAGTTGTAAGCTGAGGTGTTCATGCAACCGCACTGCACGCCAGGCCCAGAAACACCGAACGAGCCGAAGCCGTCACCGTTCGTGTAATCATACAGCACGTCGCCCGTGATGTAATCAATGATTTGCCACTCCTTCTCTCCAGGCCATAAACCACCAGCGAGCGTGAGCGTATAACAAGAAGTCGTTGATAGGCAGAAGAAGTCGTACGCCTGTGCGCCTTCGTCCAACACAAACTGAGCGTTGTCAATTGAGCCAGAAGTCACGGCGTTGCCGTCTCCGTCATACAAGGTGTACGTTGTGCCGTCCCATCCGTCGCCGAAGGTGTCGTACATCATGAACTGAACCAAGGCTTGCCCTTCTGGGCAGCTTGGGAACACGCAAGATCCGTCGTCAGCAGTAGCATCGCCGTCAAAGTTCAAAGCTGTGTCGTCCGTACATCCACAAGTTTGAACATCTGTACCGAAGTAGAAGTCGTAAATACCGCCGCCTGTTGCGCCGGCGAGAGACTCTCCAGTAATAACATCAGCGATCGTCCAACCTACTTCTGTGGGGAAGCCACCACCACCTACAAATACAGAGAGACATGAGCCGTCAGCAAGACAAATAGTGTCTTGGCCTGCGTTAGGACCTCCGCCAGAACCACCTGTTCCAGTGATAGAAGCATCCAAGTTGCC
>CALACF010000039.1 GCA_937890245.1 uncultured Flavobacteriales bacterium | reverse complement strand
GTGCCGTGCATTCAAGCTCCGCCAAAACGCTGAAGAACAAGGGGGCTGAGGTTTGGACGCCGATAAGGCCGGGGCGGCCCTCATTGTTTGCGTTGCCCGTCCAGATGACGACGAGCCACCTGCCATCGGTGCCGACCGCCCAGGCATCGCGAAAACCGTAGCTGGTGCCGGTCTTCCAGGCGACCGGGCGGGCAGGTTGCCAGTCTTTCCAACGGGTGGGCCGTTCCAAGCCGCGCATCATTTGAAGGGTATTGTAGACCGAGACGGGGTGTTCGGATACGTGGGCCGGCGGCAAAGCCGTGCCGAAGAGGTCGCGCAAAACGGGTGTTGGGCCGGGGAGAGCGCGGTGGACCCACGCGTACAGGCCGGCGGCGAATTGTGCGGGCCGGATTTCTGCACCGCCAAGGATAAGGGTGAGGCCGTAATGGCGCGCTGGGCGAGTGAGATCGTCGAAGCCGAGGGCCTGGAGTTTGTCGTAAAAGCGGTGCAGGTTGTAGCGCCGCAGGAGGCGCGCGGCCGGGACATTCAGGGATTGTTGCAGGGCCTGTTCGACAGTGACAGCGCCAAGAAAGCGCCGGTCGAAATTGTGGGGCGTGAAATCGCCAAACCGCGTGGGGATGTCCTCGACGAGCGAACGCGAAGTGAGCATGCCCTCATCCATCGCGAGACTGTACAGGAAGGGCTTGAGAATGCTGCCCGTGGAGCGGGGAATGCGCAGCATATCGAAGCCTGAGCCATCGACCGACGCGTCTGACGTATTGCCCACGTACGCCTTGATTTCACCGGACTGCAGCTCGATTACGAGGGCCGCAGCATTGTGCACCTCATTGCCCTTCCACCGCTGGACATGCGCGTCGACGAGGCCCTGGACGCGCAACTGCAGCTGGGCGTTGAGCGTGCTTCGGACGCGCAACTGAGGTTGTTTGATCTTCTGTAAATTCAGGGCGTGTGAGGCCAATTCAGGGAGGGCCTGAGGCGCCCCCGGTAGCGGCTCTATCTTCGAAAGCCGGCACGTCGTCGAGTCAATGTGGCCGAGCGCGAGAAGGCGGTCGAGCAGACGGTCTCGCTTCTTGCGAAAGCGCTCGACGTTGCGGCCTGGCAGGATGATCGACGGGGCGTTTGGAAGGACGGCCAAGGCGGCGCTCTCCGACCATGAAAGGCGGTGTGGGTCCATACCGAAGTAGCGCCAACTCGCTGCCTGGAGGCCCACGACATTGCCGCCAAACGGAGCGTTGTCGGCATACAGGCCCAGGATGTCGTCCTTTGAAAGGCGGGCCTCCAGGCGCGTCGCCCGGAACATCTCCCACAACTTTTGCAACACGGTTCGCGGCGGATTGTCGGAAGCCAGACGGATCGTCTGCATCGTCAAGGTCGATGCGCCTGAGACCACGCGGCCCGCCGCTAGATTTTGACGGACAGCGCGCGCCAAAGCGAGCGGATCTACGCCGGGATGCCGACGAAATCTCGCGTCCTCAAAGCTGCAAATGGCCAGCTCGAATTTGCGCGGCACGCTGTCGCTTGGCGGAAAGCGCCACTGCCCATCGGGGGCAATTCGCGCGCCGAGCAGCTCGCCATCCTCGGCCTCGAGCACCGTGCTGAAAGGGCGATCGAAAAGCCCATCGCTCGCCGGCGGAATGCTGAACCACCAAAGCAGCAGCAAGCCCGCGCCCGAAACCAGCACCACCTTTTTCAGCCGCCCAAGCAAGCCCATCAGTCCATCACGATTTCAATCCAACGCCCTTTCGTGGCGGCCTGCAACGCCCCATCG
>CALACF010000038.1 GCA_937890245.1 uncultured Flavobacteriales bacterium | reverse complement strand
AAGTCACTCAAATTAACCCTTGCATAAAAGGAGCCGTCCACACATGACAGTGCCCGCACGAAAGACCTTTTCAGGGTGTCGCGTTTACATGACCCCAGGTGTTCAAACGTTAGGGTAAGTTCAATCGTATCGCCATGTTCTAATGACCGCGTCAGCCCCATGAACATCACGTGATCGCCCTCTGAACCTGCTCGTTGGCAGCACGGGCATCAAGTTTCTGGACGATGGCGAGTGGCAGGCGCGCAAGCACGCCGTGCAACGGCGACGCCAATTGCGCAAGGTCCCGCGACCAAAGACGTAATGCAGACTTCGTTGCCGCGGATCATGAGTTTCACTTAATCCATCGACGTGAAAGGTTTTTCGATCAGGCCAAGCGCGGGCTGGGGTCGCGGTCATTGGCTTGCCGAGAAAAGTTCTGTGGCCGAGTAGCCTTTTATTGGACCTTCATCGCCATCCCGTCAGATGCTGTGTACTCGGCACAAAAGCTTCCACTAGATGTGGGCCGGCTGCCACTTGTCCAGAGCTTCCAGAAATTTTTCCTGCTCGCCGTCATGCATGCGGACATTGTTCTGCGGATATGGAAAGTTGTGCGCCGTCACCTCGGTGTGAAATTTGCCAAGGGCCTCGACCCTTTCGAGATTGATCTGCCGGTGCAGGCGTCCAACATTGCCAAAGGCGTGGGCGTGTTTTGGTGGTTTGTCTTCTTCGCTGGCTTCCCCGCAAATGTCGGCAATAAAGCAAATCACCGCATCGGCGGCCTTGCCGGACCCAAGCGAAAAGGTGACCACGTTCGTTTTGTCATTCACAGCCGCCAGGACCTCTTCGGCCAGGCACTCGACCTCGACGGCAAATACACCGACATCCTCCATCCGCTTGAGCCTCGCGTAGACCTTCATCGCTTCCTCGGCGGTGCGCCCCCAGGCACGCAGGCCACCACTGTAGTGGCTGAAGGTTGGGATCAGGCCGATGTGGCTTTGCACCGGGATCCCGTCGCGCGCCATGCGCTCCATCACGTCGAAAGACCGCACAGTGTAATACATGTCCGCCCCATTGCGCATCATCTCGTAGGCGTGGGCGATTAGCTCGTCATCTGAGCCGAATTGCGCCC
>CALACF010000037.1 GCA_937890245.1 uncultured Flavobacteriales bacterium | reverse complement strand
ATTTCTGGGGGTATAGCTCAGCTGGCTAGAGCGCTTGCATGGCATGCAAGAGGTCCTCGGTTCGACTCCGAGTATCTCCACCAGAGGGTCGGCGCGCGGAAGCGCGCCGACTTGCTTTTCGGCTCCATAGTTTAATGGATAGAATAAGGGTTTCCGGTACCCTAGGTCCAGGTTCGATTCCTGGTGGAGCTACAATGTTCGCTACTTCGGGGGCATTCCCAAGACGCCGTAGGATTACCGGGAATCCAACTTGCGCCAAGGCAGGCCAAGTTGATAGCCCAAGTCGTCGCTGCGTTGGGCGTCGGTGATGTCCAATCCGTACACAATTTTCTCAGGGTCATCGTAGACCAAGGTGCCGAACATCCGGTCCCAGATCGACAAGATGTTGCCGTAATTGCAGTCCGTCCAGGGCATGGACTTGTGGTGATGGAATTTGTGCATGTTCGGCGAGATGATCACCCACGAGAGGACGCGGTCCACCGAATCTGGGAGCCGAAAATTGGCATGTGTGAAATAGGTGAATGCTATCGTGGCGATGCGGTAGAAGGCGTAGTAGGCCAAGGGGATGCCGAAGAGGACGACGGCCACCAAGGCGAACATTTCGCGTATTAGAAAGTCAATTGGATGGTGGCGTGTGCCGGTGGTGGCATCGACGTGCGTGTCGCTGTGGTGCACCGTGTGAAGCCGCCAAAGCAGGGGCTGCTTGTGCAGGACGTAGTGCACGAGGTATTGGCCTATCAAGTCCAAGGCGAGTAGGGCAACGACAAATTCTGCAGCCGCCGACCACTCAACGATCGACAGGAGACCAATCTGCTCAAGGGCCACCCACTCAAAAACGCCCACGCTCAGTGCGCCCACGATGGCATTGATTGCAATGGTCGATCCCATCAGCGCGAGATTCGTGCGCAAGTGAGGCCAACTGAAGCTTGACCGGAAAAACGGACGCACCCCCTCAATCAGCATGCCGATGGACAGGCACCCCATAACCCAGATGAATTTGTGCACTGTGGAGAGGTCGTCGAAAAAAGCAATGAGTGCATCCATGGCTCACAAGATAGCGCAGCACTCTTGTACGGGATGTCCACCAAGCCGAGGCCGGTTCTTCCTGATTCGATTCTTAAGGCGTCATTTTCACAAGGCCCCGCTACCAATTCCTGCTTCAGGCGCGCTTTGATAGGCGGGTCTCTACGGGCTTGAGAAATCCGTCCACCCAGGCGCGAACGAGGTGGCGCGGCGCGGCATTTGGCAGGTCCTCAAAGGCTTCCCGACCGTGAACCACGATGCGGTTGTTTGCAATGAGCATGTCTCCTCGCTTCAGTTGAAACCGCAATGCATGTTGTTCCATGTCGGCGTCGATGAAATTGAAAAGCGCTGTGAGTTTACTCGGAATAACTCGACCGATTTTGGTCAACCCTCTTTCAGTCCAGTAGCGCATGTAGCGGAAGATGGGCCCGCAGGCATCATCAGAGAAAATTGGGATCGCGTTGGCTTTGATGGCGGCACGGCTCGAGGCCAGTCCGGGTGTGACCACGTCACGGGGCCAAGCTGTTCTAGCCACGGATTCAAGGTGGGGCGCAACAGTGCGGAGACGCTCTAGCAGCTCCATTGCATTGGCTAAAAGCGATGCTCCGCCTTGGGATCCGGGTTGCAAACAGAGCAAGGCAACCAAGTTGGGGTTGTACTTCGCATCGCTGCTGTCCGTGTGCATACCAGTAGCGGCCTTGGTCTTGGAAACTGGGGCATTGCTTGACGTGTGGTCCAAGCCGCGGTCAACCACGTCAAACATCAGACCGTATCGGTCGTTGAGCTCACCCATTTGCAGCAGCACCGAAGCGTAGGCCCAACGCAATTGGTCATCAGTCCAGTTGGCAGGGGCGGACAAGACAACATGGCCGGGACCGCCTTCCAACGCCGCGCGCAACGATTGGTCACGCAAGTCCAATGTGCACAGATCGCCATCCAACACCTGCTTTAAGGCGTTTTTGGCATTTTCTGCTGACGGCACGCCTTTCAAAATGGCTTGAGGCAGCGATTTGTAACAGGGGCCTTGTTCGGCCTTGAATGGGAATTGAAGCGCGTTGTAATTCATAGGGTGAGGGAAAAGGCCACGTGCAGTGGCAGGTCAACAAGGGGGCCGAAAAAGTCCGGGTCGAGGGCGACGTGCTCGTCGGTGATGTGGAGCTCTTCAACGAGCGGCATATCGGTATAGCCGGCTTCTCTCAGCGCCGTGAAATAGGTGGTGAATGTCTTGTGCACCGCCTGCACCTCCACAGATTCTCCGTCCCTGCGCCAAATCCGCCCGGGGAAGGGGACATCCACAGAAGAGAGGTAGCCGCCCTTGGGCTGCATATAAAACGGAAGCTCAGCGGGTTTGATCCAAGGCAACATCGGATGGGGCACCGTGAAGATGAATTGCCCCCCTGGTTTGAGTACAGAGCGCACCCGGCGTAGA
>CALACF010000036.1 GCA_937890245.1 uncultured Flavobacteriales bacterium | reverse complement strand
GTCACGCAAGAACTTTGAGCTTTGCATATTGTAGCAATAATTGTTTTTGACCCGCCGTTGGAAAGAACACCGTGGCCTTTAAATGCGGCGCATCGCCCTCGATTTTTAGCACCTTGCCCTTGCCGAAGCGCTCGTGGACGACTTCAACGCCCGGTGCAATACCGCCCGCCTCGCCGGTCGCTGTCTCCGTTACAACGGCTGGCCTTGCGACCTTCTTCAACTTGGGCGTCGCCCCGCCAAGTCCGCCGATCGCCTTTTCGGCAGCCTTCCGCGCCGCCGCCGCACCGCCGGCCCCAGCCCGCGACCCAGTACCGGCAACGGCCCCAGATTTTCCGCCCCCCTTGTAGTACCCCTTGGCTCCGCCCCCGGACCAACGCTCCCCACCGGCGGGACGCCGCGCTCCCCAGCCGCTCGCCCCTCCCCCCGAAGTCGCCACGGGCAAATCCACGTACTGCTCGTCGATTTCCTCGATGAAGCGGCTCGGGTCGTTCTGCACAAATTTGCCGAAGCGGAACCTTGAAACGGCATACGAAAGCGTGGCTTTTTTCTTAGCGCGCGTGAGCGCTACATAAAAGAGCCGTCGTTCCTCTTCGAGTTCTTCTCGGGTGCCATTCGCCATAGAACTAGGGAACAGCTCCTCCTCCATGCCCACCACAAAGACGTACGGGAACTCCAGTCCCTTCGCGGAGTGCACAGTCATCAAGCCCACCTTGTTCGGGTCGTCATCCTCCTGCTCCACGTCGGTCAAAAGTGCCACATCGATAAGGTAGTCGACGAGCGTTTTGACAGCTTCGGGATCGTCCTCCACCGGCTCCGAAGAAAAGCTCTTAATGCCCGCAAGTAGTTCTTGCACATTCTCATAACGCGCCACACCTTCGGGCGTTTTGTCGCGGTGCAAGGTCCCGAGGAGACCCGTATGCATCGCGATGTGTTGGCCCAAATCAAACGCGTTCTGCTTTGCCATCGACGCGGAGAAACTGCGGATCATGCTGACGAAGTCTTGCAGCTTGCCCCAGGCCCCCTTTGCAATGCCATCGGGCCGCATCTCCTCATCGGTCAATACATCCCACAGCGAAATATCCCGCGTACCTGCCGCTGCCGCCACCCGGTCGATCGTCGTTTTGCCAATGCCGCGCGCCGGGTAATTGACGATGCGTTTCAGGCTCTCGTCATCGGCTGAATTGGCCGTCAAACGGTAATACGCGAGCAGATCCTTCACCTCCTTTCGCTGGAAGAACGACAGCCCGCCAAAAATGCGGAACGGGAGATTTCGCTTGCGCAGCTGCTCCTCAAAGGCACGGCTTTGCGAATTCGTCCGGTACAATATTGCGAAATCCGAATACGCAGCTTGCTTGTTGTGGTGCACGTCAAAAATCGAGTCTGCCACAAAGTACCCCTCGTCTTTGTCAGTCAGTGCCCGGTGCACCAGCACCTTCTCGCCCTCGCCGTTGTCCGTCCAAACCGTCTTCTGAATCTGGTCCTGATTCTTGCCAATCACGCTGTTCGCTGCCGCTACAATCACCTTTGTCGAGCGGTAATTCTGCTCGAGTTTGTAGATCACGCTCTCGGGGTAGTCTTTCTTGAAGTTGAGAATATTAGAAATATCCGCCCCACGAAAGCTGTAAATACTCTGCGCATCATCGCCGACGACGCAGACGTTGTGATGCCCTTCCGCGAGCTGCTTAATAATAAGGTATTGAGAGAAGTTCGTGTCCTGGTACTCGTCGACAAGGAGGTAGCGAAACTTGTGCTGATACTTGGCCAATAAATCCGGGAAATCCCTCAACAAGGTGTTCATCTTGTAGAGCAAATCGTCAAAATCCATTGCCCCACTTCTGAAAAGCCGGGCCTGGTACGCCGCGTATATGTCACCCGTCCGAGGACGCCCCGCTTGATGATCCTCCGCCAAAGCCTCCGAGTTTTGCGCATAGGCCGTCGGCCCAATCAGGTTGTTCTTCGCCATCGAAATCCGCCCGTGAATCGTGTTTGGCTTGTACACCTTATCATCGAGGGCAAGGCTCTTCACGACATCCTTGATCACGGACCGGGAATCTTGCGTGTCGTAAATGGTGAAGTTCGAAGGGAAGTTGATGCGTTGGCTTTCCACACGCAGAATTCGCGCAAAAACGGAGTGAAACGTCCCCATCCACAAATTTCTTGCGTGCTCCTCACCGACCAGATTGCCAATCCGGAGCTTCATTTCTTTCGCTGCCTTATTTGTAAACGTCAAGGCCAATATGGAGAATGGCGCGACCCCTTTCGCAATCAAGTTTGCGATGCGATACGTCAAAACGCGTGTTTTTCCAGAGCCTGCGCCAGCAATTACCATCAATGGACCGTCCAAATGTTCGGCTGCGATTCGCTGGGAATCGTTCAGTTCTTCTAGTTGCTTCACCTTCCAAAAGTAATGTCAATCTGTACCTGCAGAGCACTTGTCTGGGATGGCTTTGTAGGTGCGAAAACAATTGTTGAGCGATTAGATAAAATGGGGGTTGGAATTCGCTTGATTTGGTGTAGTTTTGCAGCCCCTTTGAAAATTGGGGAGGGAACGTCCTGTTCCCGCTAATAAACGAATAACCGACCGGGAAGTACATGCCAACCATTCAGCAGTTGATCCGAAAAGGGCGCCAGAATAAGGTTTACACCAGTAATTCTGCGGCGCTCAACTCCTGTCCCCAGCGACGTGGAGTCTGTGTGCGTGTGTACACGACAACACCGAAGAAGCCGAACTCGGCCATGCGGAAAGTTGCACGTGTGCGCTTGACCAATGGAAACGAGGTCAACGCCTATATCGGTGGTGAAGGCCACAACCTCCAAGAGCACAGCATCGTGCTCGTGCGTGGGGGTCGTGTAAAGGATCTCCCAGGTGTTCGTTATCACATCGTACGTGGAGCACTTGACACTGCAGGTGTTGAGGGCCGCAATCAGCGCCGTTCGAAGTATGGAACTAAGCGTCCAAAAACCAAGAAGTAATTAGGTCATGCGTCGTAGACAAGCCAAAAAACACGCGTTGATTCCGGATCCCCGATTCAACGATACAGATGTCACGTATTTCGTGAACAACCTGATGCTCCAAGGAAAGAAGAGCACAGCATTCAAGATCTTCTATTCTGCCATCGATAAGGTTACAGATCGTACGGGAGAGGATGGACTCGAGCAGTGGAAGACCGCTGTGGACGCCATCACACCGAACGTGGAAGTTCGCAGCCGCCGCGTAGGTGGAGCGACATTCCAGATTCCTCATCCCATTCGCGACAGCCGCAAACGCAGCATGGCTGTGAAGTGGATCATCTCTTACGCTCGCAAGCGCAACGAGAAGACCATGGCCGACCGTTTGGCAGCTGAGATTGTCGCGGCCAACAAAGGCGAGGGAAACACCTTCAAGAAGAAGGAGGACACCCACCGCATGGCCGAAGCAAACAAGGCCTTCTCTCACTTCCGTTTCTGACCTCTACTATATAGGATAATGGCCAAAAGGGATCTCAGTTTTACGCGCAACATTGGTATAATGGCGCACGTCGATGCTGGTAAAACCACCACGACCGAGCGTATCTTGTACTACACGGGCATCTCTCACAAGATTGGTGAGGTGCACGACGGTGCAGCAACCATGGATTGGATGGAGCAGGAGCAGGAGCGTGGCATCACGATCACTTCGGCTGCAACCACATGTATGTGGGAGTTCAATGATCAGGAGTACCGGATTAACATCATCGACACCCCTGGACACGTTGACTTTACTGTGGAGGTAGAGCGTTCACTCCGCGTTCTTGACGCGGCGGTTGGATTGTTCTGCGCCGTGTCTGGCGTGGAGCCGCAGTCGGAAACGAACTGGGGTCTTGCCGACAAGTACAACGTACCGCGTATCGGTTTCGTGAACAAGATGGACCGCTCCGGTGCGAACTTCTTGAACGTGATTGGCCAAATCCGCGAGATGCTCGGTGCCAACCCCGTCCCACTTCAGCTTCCAATCGGTGCTGAGGACGATTTCAAAGGCGTTGTAGACCTCATCACCAATAAGGGGATGGTTTGGAACGAAGACGACCATGGCATGACCTGGACTGAAATTCCAATTCCAGCGGATATGCTAGAGGAGGTTGCTGAGTACCGTGAGAAGTTGATCGAGTCTGCCGCTGAGCAGGACGATACACTCATGGAGAAGTACTTCGAGGATCCAGATGGAATTTCTGCTGATGAGATCAAGGCTGCGATTCGCAAGGCGACAATCGCTATGACCATCACCCCGATGCTCTGCGGTTCGGCCTTCAAGAACAAAGGCGTACAGACGATGCTCGACGCCGTTATGGAGTACTTGCCTTCTCCCTACGACGTAGGAGATGCGATGGGTATGGACCCAGACGACGAGTCCGTTGAGTTGAGCCGTGCTCCGGACCCTGATGCACCCTTCGCGGGACTCGCATTTAAGATTGCGACCGACCCGTTTGTGGGCCGCTTGTGCTTCATCCGTGCGTACTCAGGCACGTTGCCGGCAGGTTCATACGTGCTGAACACACGTTCTGGCAAGAAGGAGCGCATCTCGCGCATCTTCCAGATGCACTCAAACAAGCAGAACCCAATCGAATTGCTCGAGGCAGGTGACATCGGTGCTGCTGTTGGTTTCAAGGACATCCGTACGGGTGACACCTTGTGCGATTTGAAATCGCCGATTACGATGGAGAGCATGTCGTTCCCAGACCCTGTGATTGGTATCGCGATTGAGCCAAAGTCTCAAGTAGATTTGGACAAACTCTCCAATGGATTAGGTAAGCTCTCCGAGGAGGACCCAACTTTCCAGGTTCGTACAGACGAGGACAGTGGCCAGACCATTATCTCTGGCATGGGCGAGCTGCACTTGGACGTTTTGATCGACCGTTTGCGTCGTGAGTTCAAAGTGGAGTGCAACCAAGGACAGCCGCAAGTGGCGTACAAAGAGGCGATTTTCGCCTCTGTTGAGCACCGCGAAGTTTACAAGAAGCAATCCGGTGGTCGCGGTAAATTCGCGGACATCCAGATTACCATTGGCCCATCACCAACCCCAGAATTGGAAGGATTGGTCTTTGAGAATGCTGTGAAGGGCGGAAACGTTCCCAAGGAATTTGTTCCATCTGTGGAGAAGGGCTTCAAAGTGTCGATGTCGACAGGTGTCCTTGCCGGCTACAAGATGGACAGCATGTCGGTGACCTTGCGCGATGGAAGCTTCCACGCAGTTGACTCGGATCAGTTGTCATTCGAGCTTGCAGCCAAGATGGCTTACCGAAATGCTATCAAGTTGTGTGATCCAAAAATTCTCGAGCCCATCATGGCCTTGGAGGTTCGCACACCAGAGCAAAACATGGGTGACGTCATCGGTGACTTGAACAAGCGCCGAGGTATGGTTGAGGGCACTGACGAGCGCGGTGGAAAAACCGTCATCAGTGCAAAAGTACCATTGAGTGAGATGTTTGGATATGTGACCGATTTGCGCACGTTGACCTCAGGTCGCGCCGATTCGAGCATGACGTTCAGCCACTACGCACAGGCACCATCTAACATCGCCGACAAGGTGATTCAAGAAGCCACAGGAAAATAAGGAACCATGGCCCAGAAGATTCGCATCAAGCTGAAAAGCTACGACCACAACCTGGTCGACAAAAGCGCCGAGAAGATCGTAAAGACGGTCAAGGCAACCGGTGCCGTGGTAAACGGTCCCATTCCGCTGCCAACGCACAAACGCATCTACACGGTGCTGCGTTCGCCGCACGTAAATAAGAAATCGCGCGAGCAGTTCGAGTTAAACGCCTACAAGCGTTTGCTCGACATCTACAGCTCTTCTTCGAAGACTGTCGACGCTCTCATGCGCTTGGAGCTCCCCTCTGGAGTAGAAGTTGAAATCAAAGTCTGAGTTATGCCTGGATTGATTGGACGTAAGATCGGGATGACGAGCATCTTTAATGATGCTGGTAAGAACATCCCTTGCACGGTGATTGAAGTGGAGCCCAATGTGGTGACACAGCTTCGCACCGAGGAGAAGGACGGCTATACTGCTGTGCAGTTGGGCTACGGTGACAAGAAAGAGTCACGTACCAACAAGGCCATGACAGGCCACTTCAAGAAAGCCGGAGTAACACCCCGTCGTAAGATGGTGGAGTTTGCAGGCTTTGCAAACGAAATGAATTTGGGAGACCAAGTGAAAGTGGACGATGTATTCGCCGAAGGCCAGTACGTATCTGTGATTGGGACCTCAAAGGGTCGCGGTTTCCAGGGTGTTGTCCGTCGTCACGGTTTCTCAGGTGTGGGTCAAGCCACACACGGCCAACACAACCGTGGACGTGCTCCAGGTTCGATTGGTGCTGCATCAACCCCGGCCCGAGTCTACAAAGGCATGCGCATGGCAGGCCAGATGGGCAACGTTCGTGTGACCGTAGAAAATTTAGAAGTGCTGAAGGTCCTTTCTGAGGAAGGTCTGATGGTGGTCAAGGGAGCGGTTCCCGGTCACAAAGGTGCTACAGTCATCATCCGCAAGCCACAAGCTTGAATCTATGAAAGTTGACGTTTACAACCCAGAAGGGAAGAAGACCTCAAGCGCTGAGCTCAGCGACGAGGTGTTTGGCATCGAGCCGAACGATCACGTAATTTACTTGGAGGTGAAGCGCTACTTGGCGGCTCAACGCCAAGGCACTTCAAAAGCCAAGGAGCGCTCAGAAGTCACAGGGTCGAGACGCAAGATCAAGAAGCAGAAGGGCACAGGTGGTGCACGTGCAGGTGACATCAAGAACCCGTTGTTCAAGGGTGGTGGTACTGTATTCGGTCCACGTCCTCGCAGCTACGATCAGAAGGTGAACAAGAAGACAAAGCAACTTGCCCGCAAGAGTGCATTGACTTACAAGGCAAAGGACAACGCCATCTCAATCCTCAAGGGCTTGAAGATGGAGGCGCCCAAGACGCAGGATTTGCTCGGCGTTTTTGGGAACTTGAACCTCGTAGACACCAAGACCTTGGTCGTGGTGCCGGAGCAAAACAGCAACTTGTACCTCTCAGCCCGCAACTTGCCCATGCACCGGGTGATGCTTGCATCAGATCTGAGCACGTACGATATCATGAACT
Source organism: uncultured Flavobacteriales bacterium (assembly GCA_937890245.1). Classification (GTDB taxonomy): domain Bacteria; phylum Bacteroidota; class Bacteroidia; order Flavobacteriales_D; family Sanyastnellaceae; genus UBA8752. The sequence goes on along the minus strand of CALACF010000036.1, from coordinate 79 downwards.
GCAAGTCAATCCTATTCATGGATGACGCGCACAAGGTGGTCGAAGGACTCCTCAAAAGCTGAAGATTGTTATGAAGACC
>CALACF010000035.1 GCA_937890245.1 uncultured Flavobacteriales bacterium | reverse complement strand
GGCCGTGAGAACGGGCATAGAGTAGGCGTACGTTGAAGGGGAGGCGTTGTACACACCCACCAAATCATCGTGGAAGTTGTGGAACAGTGTTTCTACACCGCCAACGATTTTGTAGAGGGCAGGGGCTTCATTGGCGTTGGTTGATGCGTCGGAGAACCAGCGGACTGAGATCAGTTCTCCCGATCCCAATGCGTCGTAGTCGCACGCTCCCGATTCTGCCAAGTTGGCATCGGCGCTGGCCGTAACGGTGTTGACTTCCGGGTCGGTGCAAGCCGTGGTGGCATAGTCGCAAGCTGATTGCGCCCCTGAAATTGCAAGGGGATCAAAGTTGCTTGCGAATGGATCTTTGCATTTTGCTTCCGCATAAGAGGCGGCATTCCAATGAATGCTGTGCCATCCAGCCCGAATCATTGCAATGGCATCGTCCGATCCGCCGAGGGTAACCGTCCCCATTTTGGGCATGCCTACTTCCGTTGCGTCTGGATGTGTTGTCAAGCTTACATTGAGGCTAGATACCGGAGTTTCTGGACCGTTTGCCAAGTTGACAATGATGTGGTTATACAATCCAGCTTCCAGCTCGATGCCGAATGGGGAGTCTGTACCTGCCTGTCGTAAAACCAGCGCATAGTTTCCGGCAGAAGCGCCGTCTGATGTCGCCCAAATCGAGAAGGCCTCGCTTACAACTTGTGTGGATGTGTTCTGCGTGTTGAAGGCGATCAAGGGCAGCTCAGTTTGGCCGTCCAAAGAGGCTTGAGTGACTTGCACCCACTGTGAAATAGACCACTCGTTTCCTGGCGTTTCAGCATTGATATTTGGCCAGACGCCGGTGCTTCCTACGGACCGATTTTGGAGGTCCAAGGTGACATATTCATCCGTATCAAGAGCCAAGGAATTTCTTGCGTCCACTAGCCCTTGAGGCTCTACGCGAACCATGACATTGCCAGAGGGGCTGCCGTCTTCGAAGTGAATATCACCTGAAACGCCCCCCATGGAGGAGCGGAATCCAATGTCAAATGGGGCGGGTGGGAAAAATTCTTGGATGACTACTTCTGCTGCGTCGGCTCCGTCGCTTGAGCAATTCATCAGGGCTCCAACCTTGTATTCGTACAGCGTCCCAGCTGCGACATCTTGGTCGATGAACCAGGTGAAGTCTTCGGATGAGAAAATCTGTTCCCAGGCATATGGATTGGGTGTCGCCGGTTGGTACAGGCGTCTGTAAACCCTGTACTGGTCGATGACGTCGTTCTGATCTGTTGCCGTGGACCAGTCGACCCGAACCTTGTACGGGTAGCGTCCTTCTGAGGTGTAAATTCCAGGAGACAGGATGTCGTCGACTTTCCAGGGGTTTTCTAGTTGGCCCATGATGTTTATGCCGACTTCTGTCGTGTAGAAGTAGCTGCCACACATTTCTTGCTCGATGCGGTATTCCACCCGCTGGCATTGCCAAAGCGCGTGTGATAAGTTGTTGTCAGTGTACGAAAGCGCGTCGACAACGCCGTCGTTGTTGTCGTCCACGTTGAACCAAACTTGTGCGGCGCCGGCATCGCTTGTTGTGCCACCTGCAGAAAGCATGTAGCTCCAGCCTCCGCTTGCATCTCCTGCATCTTCCGCATTGCGTCGTTGAAGGCGCATGTAGCCGCCAGAACTTTTTACACCATCGTTCCAGTTGACGGTCACAGCGGAGTTTTCCGCGGTCAAATCACTGACTTCAGATGGGCCGTCGTTCATTGCAAAGGCCGTGTTGAAATCAGTGCAAAGAATCTCACGGTTGTCGATCTCATCGCTGCTCCACAGCGCTGTTCGGCGTGCTGGCGTCGACCAGAAAACAAGGGCTGTGATGTCCACTTCGTCGCCGCCATTGAATGCAGCGGTCCCAACGGCATCTAGATCGGCCATGGAGATTTCCATGCGGATCGAGTCTTGGATAAGGAACGGGCAGTCCTTGAGCATCAGCGGCTCTTCTGAGCTTGTGATTTCTCTTGTAAAGACTTGCCCGGTGACCCGGTTGGTCACCTTGACAAACATTTCAGCGTAGCCTTCTACGCCGTTTGGTAGACCCCAGTAGGGCAGCTCTTTGTCTACGGCATCAGCGCCGTCATAAGGCACATCATCAAAATCGACCGCATCGTATTTCGGAGCGGTGATGGGAAAACTCACATGAAGGGCGCCTTCTAAAAAGCTGCTTCCTTGCTCGTATCGCGTTACCAACTCGCTAGAGAAATAAGTCTGAACATCGGCTTCAGTGCGCCACATTCCATTGTTTACACCTCGTAAGTCGATGGTGTTGATGGTGGCAGTGGCACCGGAGCTATGACCAGACAGTAAATTGTTACTCGAACGGGCATTGTCCATCGTCGTAGCAGGAGCGCCCGAAAGGTTGATCGTGCCGCTGTAGTTTGTCGATTTGTTGGAGATCAATGGGGTCCCTGAAGCCGTCCATCGGTAGCTGTTGTACGTTGACGTGGCCAAGTTGAGCAGGTCTTGTTTTGCCAATGCGTCTGGTACGACCACCATCATGTGGTCCCAATCTGCGGGCGAGTCCGAAAAGTCGCTGAGGTTCAGCCAGCTGTCGTCACCAGTAAACAAGGGCTTGCCCTGAATTCCCGCCAATTGAACATCAGAAAGCGCCAGGAAGGTGGGGTATGTTTGCGCGGTTGTAGTAGCGTACTCTAGCGGTTTGATGTGGTCACTTGTCGGAAAGGCGTAGACCTGTCCGTCACTGGCGTGACCGCCTGAGAGTTCTTCCCAGATGGCCGTGACCAGTGGGTTTTGCCAGTCGGTGTTTGCGCGCATCACCTCGTGGCCTTGGACGGTATTGCCATCTATGAGGCCGCCAACGTAGTGAAGGTCGTTTGCAAGGTCGTATGCATCGAAGATGCCATTGCCCATTTCTACCAAACGGAGGCCGGGTTGGTTGTGGCCCAGTGTGGAAAGATCGGCGTGGTCGGGGAAGCGGTCCACCATCTTGTGGAGGTCAGCACCTGGGGTTGTGGTCCCGGTCTCGACGTAGAACGCGTGGTCTGTAGGCGAGGTGCAATTTGGGTTGAGGTGTGAAGGGTAGACGCGCGCCGCGTACGCCCGATTCTGGCTGCCTTCTGCGCAGTTGGTCGTGAATCCGCTGAGCGCCTCACCTGAGAAGTTCAGGGTGAATCCACTGATGCTCCGGTTCATGTCCGTCGCCATGTTGGAGCTGGTGGCATTCAAAGTCCAGTTCCCATTGATGTTTTGACCCGTAAAAGCAATTGTAGCCGGTCCGCTTAGGGGGAGGGTCGCGTTGCTACTTAAGCTCCCGATATTGTAGACCGTTCCTCCAGGTGAAGTCAACTCGAAACTTCCATTCCCAAGGTTGTGGTTCACTGTTATGTCCTTAACGTAGACGCCGTCACCGATGACTTGCGATGAAGAGACGTTGGCAGTTGAAGTAAAGTCACCGCCGGAAAGGGATTTGAAGTGGATTTTGAAATAATCCAACGTATGCTTGTCGCCGGTGACGTTGTCGTATCCTTCCAGGTACCAATAACCGCTTGCGCTTTCCCCGCTGAATGCGCTATTCAAATTCCCGGCGGCAGGGCGGTAGTCCACGTTGTTGCTCCAGGAGTTGCCGATAGTGGTATTGCCATCTTTGAAATCCAAGTCGTGATTCGTCCCACCGCTGGAGTAGTTGTTGTACAGGTGGATTTTTTTTTGCCCGTGGCGTAGCCACAGGTCAATGTCAGAGGCGTAGTCGCCGGTAAAATCAGCCTCAACTAAGTCGATCCAAATGTTGCTGCCAATTGTTCCAGATGTGGAGACCCATTCTGAAACAGTTGCAGCGCCA